>JANQJZ010000018.1 GCA_028281365.1 Gammaproteobacteria bacterium
ATTTTTATATCTAAATTTACTAATAAACTTACAATATTTAATTACCCAGGAATTGTGATACGCGCCGGAGATAAAAAATGAGCAAACAAATTACGATTGAGATCAGCGAGGAAATTTACGAATTTCTTAGAAGTAAATCTGATGATAATGAATCTATAGAAATGATTGCTGCTAGCTATCTTGAAGAAGGTATCAACCTTGAGAAAACACTTCGACAATAATTTTATTTAATTAATAGATGTTAAAGATTTTTAGTAACGTATTTCCTGTTGAATATATCCAAACATTGTTTTTTCGTTTGTCGGCAGAATATTAAACAACCAAAAAAATAACAAAAACCTTAACATTAATTGCATTAAGTCCCATTATTTTTGATCTGGATCAATTTAAGTGAACTGCTGTATAGATATAGTTCACAACAGTAATAAAGAACCGGGTTCACTAATTGAGACAAACTGTTATTTTCAATAAGGAAATAATTAATCGATACAACCTGCTAGGTCCTCGATACACATCCTACCCTGCTGCGACCCAATTTAATGAGCAATTTGGTGTCGGAGATTATTGTCAAGTTGTCTCCGATTCAAATGAAGATTTATTGCCCAAGCCTTTATCCCTTTATGTGCACCTGCCATTTTGTAATACAGTCTGTTTTTATTGTGCATGCAATAAAATTATAACGGCAAATCGTAATCGTACTGTCCCGTACCTGGAAGATCTACATAAGGAAATTAATCTACAAGGATTATTGTTTGATAAGAATCGCGTTGTAAAACAACTTGCATTAGGTGGAGGAACACCAACTTATCTTTCGCATAAGCAATTGTCCAGGCTGATGGAAGTAATAAGAAATAATTTTAATATACTTGATGATGATTCCGGTGAATACTCTATTGAAATTGATCCCAGAGAGATTAAAGCCGAAACGATATCCTTATTAAGGAAACTTGGATTCAACAGGATGAGTATCGGCGTACAGGATTTCGACCCAACTGTACAAAGAGCTATTAACCGTAACCAAAGTTATGAACAAACACTGAAGGTATTCAATGAAGCAAGGAAACATGGGTTTAAATCAATTAACATTGACTTGATTTATGGGCTTCCTAGACAATCCAAGAGAAGTTTTTGTAATACTATCAGTAAAATTATCGAGATGAATCCCGATAGAATCGCGATATACAACTATGCCCACCTTCCCCATCTATTCAAAACACAGCGTCAAATAAAGGAAGAAGATCTACCAACGCCAAACGAAAAACTTGAAATATTGGGTGAATCAATAACATCCCTAACTGATGCAGGCTATGTTTATATTGGCATGGATCACTTTGCCAAACCCAATGATGAATTAGCAGTCGCTCAACGCAAAGGTACGCTATATAGAAACTTTCAGGGTTATTCAACTAATGACAATTGTGATGTTATTGGTTTTGGCATAACTGCGATTAGTAAAGTCAATAACTCTTACTCACAGAATATACGTACACTTGATAGCTATCATAATGCAATAGAACAAAAGGAAATTCCTATCTTTCGGGGATATAAACTAAATACTGATGATGAACTCCGCAGAGAAGTAATAACACAACTTATTTGTCACTTTCATGTTGAATTTAACGAAATCGACGATCTTTATAAAATCAGTTTCAAGGATTATTTTGAAAAAGAATTACAAACCCTGAAAAACATGCAAAAAGACAACTTATTAGAAATAAAAGAAGACTCTATCGAAGTATTGCCCACTGGAAGATTTCTAATCAGGAATATTTGTACCGTTTTTGATGTTTACCTTGGTAACACAAATATTAAGGACAAACATTCCAAAATGATTTAATTCCTTTTTATTATGGAGAACCCATATGTTAGAAGAACTGACTCTTAATAAAGAACAAATCAATAATTTTAAAAAAGACGGATTTTTAGTTGTAAAAAATGGGTTCAATAATGATGACATCACCAAAATAGAAAACTGGACGACAGAATTATCTGACTTGCCGGAAGAACCCGGTAAACACTGGGTATTCCATGAAACAAGCAAATTGGACCCGAAGCTTAGCCTGATTAATCGCATAGAAAAAATATCTCCATTCCATCAAGGCTTCGCAGAATTAAGTAGCACATTAAAGCAACCTGTAGCGCAGTTATTGGGTGAAGAAGCTATTTTATTCAAAGAAAAAATCAATTTTAAAATGCCGGGAGGTGATGGTTTTAAACCACACCAGGATTCGCAGGCAGGTTGGGAAGATTATGCAGATTATTTTATTAGTGTAATGGTCTGCATTGATGAAGCCACTATAGAGAATGGTTGTTTACAATTGGTATCGGGATTTCAAAACCGTGGTTTATTTCGGGAATGGGAACCACTCACTGATGAAGATATGGCTGAAATGGAATTTATTCATTACCCCACACAACCAGGAGATATTGTCTTCTTCGATTGTTATACGCCACATGCATCGGAACCAAACCTGGGTAACTCAACAAGACGCCTCTATTTTGCTACTTACAATAAGTTATCTGAGGGAGAACATCTGGAACAGTACTATGCCGATAAGCACAAAACATTCCCTCCCGATATTGATCGAGTTGAAGGAAAAGAATATACGTTTAGAGTTTGATTAAGATTTATTAATTTAATAATAGAAGTATTTTAAAACGTTGTATAAATCATTTTAAATCCGGCAATAATCAAAACCACGGCTAAAACATAACGAATTGTATTCCTGGAAAAATGGTGAGCACCAGGTTCAGTTCCAATTAAGGCACCAATCCCGGCAAATATAGTCCAGAATGTTGATCTTGATAACGGGTACTGTATTCTAAACATTTTTCTCCGATGATTTTCAGATACTTTATAAATAATAGATGCCTTTATGATCTTCCCTGCTTCCGGTGATGTCTCTGTACTGAGCACTGAAAACCTGAGTTATGAAATCAATGATAAGTTAATTCTGCAGGGAATCAGTTTTTCTATCCAATCAGGTCAAGTACTTTTCATTGAAGGTGAAAACGGCAGTGGTAAAACAACTTTATTACGAATTATTTCCGGTTTGATGCAAGCAGATGAAGGACATATAAACTGGAACGGCAAGACGATAGAAGATGAACGTATTGAATATAATCAACAATTAACCTATCTCGGTCATAGTACAGGTGTTAAGGCAGAATTGAGCGCATTGGAAAATATAAACTTTTTTTCTGCTCTTTCCGGTTTAGCACAAAAAGAAAATCCCCAGGCAGCAATGAAACGGGTTGGACTAGACTCTTACCAAAACACACTTGGTAGACATTTATCATATGGTCAACAACGACGTATAGCTTTAACGCGATTAATGATGGAACCATCACAATTATGGATACTCGACGAACCCTTTGCAGGACTGGATAAAAAAATGATTCACGACTTACAATCACTTTTTGTCAAACATGTTAATGAAGGTGGCTTACTGGTGTTAACCAGTCACCAGCACATTGAACTGGATCGAGTGGAAACCTTACGTATTAAGTTAGAGCAATAAACTTATGAACTACTCCAGGCTTTTTATATCTATGTTATTTCGCGATCTACAGATTGCTTTTCGACAACGTGCCGAGATCATGTTGCCAGTAATCTTTTTTGTCGTTGTCGTAAGTTTGTTTCCCCTGGCTATAAGTCCTGATCCGGATGTATTACGAAGTATTGGACCCGGTGTAATCTGGGTCGCAGCTTTATTATCGATTCTATTGTCATTACAAAGTCTGTTTCGCTCTGATTTCAATGATGGATCCATGGAACAAATTTTATTGAGTCCATACCCGGGCTCATTATTAATGTTAGCCAGAATTGTCGCACAATGGTGTGTAACAGGTTTGCCGTTAATTATTATCTCGCCTTTACTAGGCTTATTATTGCATCTGGAAACGCATGTGAACTGGATTTTATTTATTTCGTTATTACTGGGTGTGCCATATTTAAATATGGTTGGCGCTATTGGTGTCGCTTTGACTATCGGTTTAAGACAAGCCGGTGCATTATTATCATTACTGGTATTGCCGTTATATGTACCCGTTTTGATCTTTGGCAGTAATGCCGTTATCTCTGCAGCAAACGATTTACCTTATAATGGCCAATTATTATGGTTAGCTGCGCTATTGGTGATGGCAACTACATTAAGTCCGTTTGTGATAAGTTCAGCCCTTAGGGTATCCTGCAGTTATAGATAGATTATAAATACATCTTTAAATATCGTTTATTCAGTTAATATATGTCAGAACAAAATAAAACATGGCTTTGGTTTCACCGGATGGGTTCACCGGCTTATTTTTATAATTTTGCAGGACTGCTTTTACCCTGGTGTGTTATAGCAACAGTTATATTAATGTTAATTGGTTTGATAGGCGGACTCGTTTATGCACCTGCTGATTATCAACAAGGAGAAGGTTTTCGAATCATTTACGTTCATGTCCCTTCGGCCTGGATGTCTATGTTTGTATATATGGTCATGGCAATAAACGGTGCCATTTTTTTGATCTGGCACATTAAACTCTCTGACATTATTGCCCGCTCCAGTGCAGTTATTGGCGCTTCGTTCACCTTTCTTGCTCTGGCAACAGGTTCAATCTGGGGTAAACCAATGTGGGGTACCTGGTGGGTATGGGATGCCCGGTTAACATCTGAATTATTATTGTTATTTTTATATCTTGGCTATATCGGACTTCGCGCTGCTATAGATGATCGTCGCGTTGCGGGCAAAGCTGCTTCTATATTGGCCCTGGTAGGGGTTATAAATATTCCAATTATTCATTACTCTGTTGTCTGGTGGAACACCCTGCATCAACCGGCAAGTATTTCAAAGTTTGACAATCCGTCCATTCATATAGACATGTTAATTCCGTTGTTATGTATGGCTTTAGCATTCAAATTATTTTATCTCTGTATACTGTTAATTAATTCGCGTTCCGAATTACTGGAACAGGAAAAGCGTACTCAATGGGTTAAGGAACTGGTGACTTCATCATGATGGAATTTTTACATATGGGTGGTTATGCTGGTTATATCTGGTCATCATACGGTATTGTTATGGTTGTGTTATTACTTAATTTATTCTTTTCGTGGCGACGACATCAGACAGTGTTGCGTCGTTTGAAACAATTACATTCCTCTGGAAATAATGAATCCTAAACAAAAACAACGTTTGGTCCTGGTTAGTTTACTGGTCATTGGCCTGGGTACAGGCGTTAGTCTTGTGTTAATGGCCCTGAATGAAAATATTAATTTATTTTTTACACCGTCACAGGTCGTCGCCGGTGAAGTACCAACTAATCAACGGTTTCGTATTGGTGGAATGGTGACACTTAATAGTGTTGAAAAGCTTGATAATGAACTAACAGTCAGATTTAAACTCAATGATTCTGCAAAAGAAGTTCAATTGGAATACGCGGGAATATTGCCTGATTTGTTTCGAGAAGGTCAGGGTATCGTAGCGGAAGGGAAACTAAATGAAGAAGGTATCTTTATTGCTGATCAAGTATTAGCCAAACATGATGAAAACTATATGCCTCCGGAAGTTGCACAAGCATTAGAAGCCAGTGGCAGTGCTTACTATAATAATGAGGAAAACAGATGATCCCTGAAATTGGACATTTTATTCTCATTCTGGCTTTATGTGTTGCACTAGTACAGGCAATTATCCCTGGAATGGGTTTATTGAACCGTCGGGTAGACTGGATGAACGTCGCACAACCTGCGGCTGTGTTGCAATTTATTCTGGTGTTGATTTCTTACAGTATTCTTACCTACTCATTCATTGTCCATGACTTTTCGGTACTCTATATCGCAAACACATCAAATTCTGAATTACCATTAATATATCGTATCTCCGGTGTCTGGGGTGCCCATGAAGGTTCTTTATTATTATGGGTATTAATACTCAGTGCATGGACAGCAGTTGTTGCAATTTATAGTAAACGTTATCCGGTTGATGTCGGCGCGGGCGTCACTTCTGTACTCGGTTTTATTAGTATTGGTTTTTTAATGTTTACTTTATTTACCTCCAATCCTTTCGAACGACATTTCCCTGCGCCTGTTGACGGTGCGGATTTAAATCCACTTTTACAAGATCCGGCCATGGCAATACATCCACCGATGCTCTACATGGGGTATGTCGGGTTTGCTATTCCTTTTGCTTTTGCCATTACTGCCCTGGTACAAGGTAAAGTAGATACTGCTTGGGCGCGTTGGGTACGCCCCTGGGCAATCGGAGCTTGGGTATGTTTAACTGCAGGTATTACCCTTGGAAGTTGGTGGGCATATTATGAATTAGGTTGGGGTGGCTGGTGGTTCTGGGATCCCGTGGAAAATGCCTCTTTCATGCCCTGGCTAACCGGGACTGCATTAATACATTCATTAGCTATAACCGAGAAGCGTCACGCACTACGTAACTGGACAGTACTATTGGCCATTCTAAGTTTCTCATTGAGTCTACTTGGAACATTCCTCGTACGTTCCGGCGTTCTGACATCTGTACATGCCTTTGCCACCGATCCAACACGCGGTATCTTTATATTGATCTTTCTTGGCGTGGTAATAGGTATCTCATTAATGTTATTTGCAATTCGTGCCTGGCAAATGCGTACCACAGGTTCTTTTACTCTCGTTTCCCGTGAAATGTCTTTGTTAAGCAATAGTGTTTTATTATTAATTGCAATGCTTACCGTGTTGCTCGGTACTCTGTACCCGCTGATTCTGGAAGCCATTACCGGCGAAAAAATTTCTGTAGGGCCACCCTATTTTAGTAGTGTCTTCATTCCTTTAATGGTACCTGTTGTCTTTCTGGTTGCTATTGGTCCTTTAATGAGCTGGCGCAAGGAAAATCTTTCTCAACTTTTATTAAAGTTACGTCAACCTGCAATCATTGCGGTCTTATTTGCCAGCCTTTTGCTTCTTGTTTTACCAGGCAAAGCAAACTTCACTGCATGGTTTGCCCTATTGCTGGCATTCTGGGTTATTAATAATTGTTTTGCCTTGTTGAAACAACGCCTTCGAAATACGAACAACCTTTCTCAAGGTTTAAGACGAATTCCTCGAGGATGGTATGGCATGATCACTGCTCACATTGGACTTGTGATGACTGTAATTGGTATTGGGCTTTCCAGCGTTTATAGCCAGGAACAAGATGTCTATATGGCACCTGGAGATGATAGAACACTGGGGGCTTATCGTTTTGAATTTATCGATGTAAAAAAGAAACCTGGACCAAATTATATGGCGGATGTCGGAACCATTCATGTATATAAAAATGATGAACGCCTGATGACGCTACACCCCGAGAAACGTTTATATAATGTACGTCGAAACGTTATGACTGAAGCGGCAATACATTCGAATCTATTACGTGATTTATATGTTTCCCTGGGTGAACCACGAAACCTGGAATCCGGTTCATGGTCTGTCAGGTTATACTACAAACCTTTTATACTCTGGATCTGGTTGGGTGGCCTTTTCATGGTAATTGGTGGTCTGCTTGCAGTAACAGATAGACGGTACCGTATCGAGGTGCCTGATGAAAAACTAAAACTTGATTCAACTCATGTCGCAGCCAGTTGAAAATCAATCGATACAACCGAAACGTTGGGTTTATCTATTACCACTAGGCATATTTGTTGGTCTTGTTATTTTGTTTTTTATTGGCCTGGAGCTAAACCCGCGTTTAATCCCCTCACCACTGATTGGAAAACCGGCACCATCATTTTCTTTGCCCAGGTTACATCATCCCGGGGAAATTTTTCAGGAAACCGATTTACAGGGTGAAATAAGCCTTTTAAATATCTGGGCAACATGGTGTCCTTCCTGTAAACAGGAACACCCCGTGTTAATGCAGATTGCTAAAGCCAATAAAGCACCGATCTACGGCTTATATTACAAGGACGATCCTGAGTACGGTGTTGAGTGGCTGAAAAACAATGGTAATCCTTATCGGGCCAATGCCGTAGATAAAGACGGTAGTGTTGGTATCGAATGGGGCACCTACGGCACACCGGAAACATTTATCATTGATGAAAAAGGTATTATTCAATACAAGCATGTGGGACCAATCTCCTGGCAAGACTGGAAAGATAAATTACTCCCGAAAATTCAATCACTACGAGAAAAAAGTGACGTCTAGATCGATTGCATTTCTTTTTTTCTTTTTCTTTTCTTGTCAGGTTATCGCCGAGATTGCAGGATTTCCCTTTGAGACAGAAGCAGAAGAGCAACGTTTTCGTGAGTTATCGACTGAATTACGTTGCCTGGTCTGTCAAAACCAGTCGCTTGCTGATTCCAATGCCGGACTGGCACAGGATCTGAGAGTTGAGTTATACGAACAAGTGTTAAGCGGAAACTCAAATAAACAAATTATTGATTTTATGACAAATCGTTATGGTGATTTTATTTTATATAAACCCAGGTTTACTTTAAAAACATTATTTTTATGGTTGACCCCTATCACCTTGTTCATAATTGGTGTAGTAACTCTAATATGCTTTAGCCGAAAACAAGGAGAATATTCAACAGAGCAAGTGTCGGATGAAGAATTAAATAAAATACGCTCGTTAATAGATAGCGAGGATAATAAAAAATAATGTTTACATTTGTAACCGTGACAATCCTTGCAATAGTAGTTGTATTTTTATTGTTTCCGTTATTTTCCAAAAGAAACAATACAACTTCTGTCGAGCGCAGTTCGGTTAACCTGCAATCAGCAAAAATAAGATTAATTGAGTTACAACAGGAACTGGAAAACGAAGCAATTACCGAGGATGAATTTCAACGTTATCGACTGGAAATTGAAAAAGCAACAGTCGATGATTTGCGTAATATAGAAACTAATGAAGCTGAAAGTCGTAAAGGAAATATTTTACTGGCTATTATAATTACACTCTCCATTCCAGGCTTTTCATATACGTTTTATAAAAAACTTGGACATGACCCCGACTCTTTTATAGAAACAGGTTTCACCAATGAATCTGTCATTGCCAGTCAAAATGTCGAAAAGATGCTGGTTACTGTCGAAAAAGAGTTACAAAATAACCCTGAAGAAATCGAGGTAAGGATTGCGCTCGCACAGGTTTATATAGAACTTGAACGCTTTAGTGACGCCGCCAGAGTTTATAAAGAGCTATATCAACTTCGTCCTGATGACCCGGATGTGATAGTTAACTATGCCGAAGCCCTGGCACGTTCACATGGCAATCGTTTAACCGGCAGACCCATAGAGCTTCTAAATGAAGCATTGAAACTTGATTCTAATCACGGACGGGCATTATGGCTGGCCGGTTTCGCGGAACAACAGGCAGGCAACAAGGATGCTGCAATAGCTCACTGGAAACACCTACTGGCTGGCATAGAAACAGATTCGGAAGTATATCAACATATCGAAAACTTAATTAGCGAAACAGAAATCGATGGCTCAGACCCAACTGCAGTCGCAGCTACCCAAACGGATACAGTAAAACAATCCATTAAAGTAAATGTGTCTCTATCACCAGAACTACAAACCAAGATCAATCCAAACACAACAATGTTTATATTTGCACGGGCTGCAGAAGGACCTCCCATGCCTCTGGCTGTGCATCGTGGCCTGGCAAAAGATTTACCTGTCTCGGTAACATTGGATGATAGTATGGCAATGATGCCGCAAATGACCCTTTCACGTTTTCCAAAGATCATTGTTGGCGCACGACTTTCCAGTAACGGTCAACCGCAAGGACAATCCGGAGACTATGAGGGCTTTTCCGATAGTATCGAGATATCATCAAACCCGGTCGTCGATATCCTTATCAACGCAATTAAACCATAAATAATAATCATTTCGATTTAATCAATTCTTCCTATTCCATTTGATTAAGCAGGCCTCTCTTGGTACTAAATAATATTACCAGGCTGGCACTACTTTATATCCGTCTCTAGACATAGTATTCGTTTTAATAACAAAGCGAATTCTGGTTTTAATAAGCATAATCACCCGGGGATAAAATTATGAGAATTATAAGCTTAGCCAGTACGGTTTTATTTTTATTAAGTTTCTCAACCTTTGCTAATGCTGAACAGCATGATTTTGAAGCATTGAAAAATAAATATTATGCCGATCACCCAGGCAAAGGTAAGTATGCGGATCTATGGGAACCCATCCCAATTCAACAATACTGGAATCCGGTCACATTTTATAAACCACCACAAACATTAAAGGCTGAAGTTAAGGCAGCCGATTGTGTGACCTGTCACAAAGGTATCACACCAGGTTGGGTACATGCCTGGCAAGATAGTACTCATGCTAATCTGGATGAAATTCGTAACTTATCAAGCAGTGATTCCCGTCATTACAAAAAGGCCAAGCTAGAAGAAATTGAAGCTGGCCTACAGAAGCGTGGTGTACTGAAAAAAGGACAAAAATTATCTGAAGTAGGTTGTATTGATTGTCATGCCGGTGTTGGCAAAAAATCTATGAAACATCACGTTGACTTAAGAATGCCGGATCGCGCAGCTTGCGGTGAATGTCATGTACAAGAATTTGCTGAAGCGGAAGCTGAGAAAGCACAAAAATGGCCACAGGATCAATGGTCAGAAGGTCACCCTTCTCATGCAATGGATTGGAAGGCCAATGTTGAAACCGGTATTTGGGCAGGCATGTCACAACGTGAAGTTGCCCAAGGTTGTGACATGTGTCATTACCAACAAAATAAATGTGATGGTTGTCATACACGCCACACTTTCTCCGCTGCTGAAGCACGTAAACCGGAAGCCTGTGCTACTTGTCATAACGGTGTTGACCACAATGAATTTGAAGGCTACATGTATTCAAAACATGGTGTAATTTACGAAACATCAGGTAAAGCAGATTGGGATTTTGAAGTTCAATTAAAAGATGCTATTACCAAAGGCGGTTATACCGCACCAACATGTGCCTGGTGTCACTTTGAATTTAATGGTGAGTTTTCTCATAACCTGGTGCGCAAGGTCCGTTGGGCATTCAACCCGACACCAGCCATTGCTGATAACCTTGACCACCCCTGGTTTGAAGAACGTAAAGTCGCATGGATAGGAACTTGTTCTAATTGCCACTCTCCTCGCTTTTCAAAAGCATGGTTAGACACAGCTGACAAGGGAACCATCCAGGGACTTGAAGTTGAACAAGAAGCGAAAAAGATTGTTCAAAAACTCTATGATGACGGCTTGATGGTTGGACAAAAAACCAATCGACCTGCACCACCTGCACCTGAAAAGGACGCACCCGGAGCATTCTTCGGTCTGTTTTGGGCAAAAGGCAACAACCCGTCTTTTGTTGACCGCACTCATGCAGAAATGTGGGAACATGATCTGATTAAACATTACAAAGGCCTGTTCCATGTGAATCCGGGCGGTTTCACCTACTCTGAGGGATGGGCAAGACTTATGCGACGCTACACTGAAATACAGGATGCAAATACACGTATAAGAGAAATGGATGCCTTGAAGAAGCAGGTAAAAGCACTGAGCAAGTAAAATAACTGCAGGGTAACAAGGAAGTTATCCTGTGTATTTTGAATATCGATTAATTAATTTTTTCCATGTTTTAGTTTAATGACTCATGCTGACTGATTCAGAACAGGCAGTTTTTCCACGATTAACAGTGTTAATAGGTATAAGTGTTGTTCTGACACTGATTATTTCTGTAACCACTTTTATCTTATATCCGGACAAACAATCTATCCTGATAGATCTAAATAAAGACTTCCCTCTTGTTACAGATAAAAATAAATCAGCCAAGCAAATAAATACTACTGAAGAAAATAAAATCCGGTACAGCATTAATTCAAGTCCAGGTTTTAAACAACTCTCCGCTGTTAATCCTGCCTTTCAGATAGATAACCTAAACACATATAGTATCTCTGTTGATGATGATGTTGATTACACGATTATGGTGGCTAACTATAAGGACGCTCAGGGAGAAAATAAAAACGCAATCGTTTATTTACCTGCTGCAAGAGATGATGAAGGCAACACAATTGATGATAGTGATAAAACCTCGGATTTTCGCTATCAAAAATGGTTAAACATCACTAATGTGATAAAAAAATACACCAGTGATCAGGCATTATTTTTCTCATTTTGGGATAACGCACAACGGATACATTTGTTTAGCGGACGGGAAGTCTGGTCAAGCATGCCAGACAGGAATGCATACTTTACAAAAGAAGAGCAGGTAATGTGGGAATCCATTGCCGGCGGTTTTGATACCGAAGGCAAGCTTAAAAAATACAGCCAATATTTATTAATGGATATGGAAGTCGCAATTGCAGGATTACGAAAAGAGCTTACCGAAGACAGAGATACTTATATATTAGTGAGTAGCGACGACCTTGCCCACATACAGGAAATAGCATTTCTTACCGGGCAGGGCTTACCCCTGGAAACCAAGCTCTTTCCTACAGACAGCGATTTACACAATAGCATTTCAAGGGTTAAGGAATGGGCCAGAGAAGGTAATGGAACCGGGAGTTACCTGGTTCAGCCTGTTTCAGAGAAATTTAACCGTGTTTGGCGTATCACGGATAAGGCCTTTGAAAACTCCCTGTTAGTCAGGTTATTACCCTTTACATCTTCACTAGACAACTCATTCGATAATATAAAACTGGTTTATCAGTCCGATTGGGGAGCATATCTTAGTATTTATCAAATCATTAATTGAAGTTACATACTTTCCTCATCTTATCGGTAAAACTAATAAACCAGACTAGCACCCCTCCTCTATATTGTTGGTACTATAAAACTATTGCTTGATGGTACTATTATATATCAAATAAGACTTGATATATTAGTACCAGCATTCAAGCATTTTAGAGGGGGATTATGTGCAAATATCGATAAACCTTAATCCTGATAGCAAGCAATCTCTGCAAAGCCAGGTTTTTGAGTCTATCCGTGAACAAATCCTCTCTGGTCGCCTGAAATCAGGCATGCTTATGCCTTCGACCCGCATGCTAAATGAACAACTCGGCGTATCCAGAAATACGATTATTTTGGCCTATGATCGCTTGATTGCAGAAGGTTATTTATATTCAAAAGAAACTGTCGGTACTTTTGTAAACCCTAACCTGCCTGAAGATTCGTTGATGCTGATGGAAGATACCCTTAAATATTTAGGGGATTTATCAGAAAATACAATTCAAAAAATAAACAAAAATACATCTAAAAGACACCCTGTTGCATTTCAAGGGCGCGTGCAAGATCTGTTTAATCCATTCCATGATCAACTTGAGATTGATTTTTGGGTTGGCCGCCCGGATCCGGAATCCTTTCCAATCAACATCTGGCGTCAGCTTACCTTAAAAAAATTATCCCATTCCGGTTCAAGTATGACCGAATATCATGATGCTGCAGGCATCTTCGAATTACGCAAGGCTATTGCAGAACATCTTCGCCCTGCCAGAGGAATTGATTGCGATCCTGAGCAAATCATTATCGTAAATGGTATTCAGGAAGGACTTAACGTTGTCGCCAGAGTTTTGATTAAACAGGATACATTGGCAGTTATGGAGTGTCCCTGTTATCAGGGTGCAGCTTATACGCTGGAAAGTTATGGGGCCAAATTAATTCCTGTTCCGGTAGATAAAGAAGGACTAAACGTTAAAAAACTACCTGATAAGAAAATCGGACTGGCCTATGTCACTCCATCTCATCAATATCCACTAGGTGCAACACTACCTTTGGAACGTCGGGTACGCTTGCTGGATTGGGCCAGAGAAACCGGGGCCTACATTGTCGAAGATGATTACGATAGTGATTTTCGACACCAGGGCTCCCCATTAACTGCGGTAGCGGGACAAGATAAAAATGGTTATGTAATTTACATGGGAACATTTTCCAAATCTATCGGTGCCGCCTTACGTCTGGGCTACATCGTTCTTCCAACAGAGCTGGTTGGCCCTGCCAGAACAGCAAAGGCACTAATGGACAATGGGCACTCCTGGCTTGACCAGGCCGTACTCACCGAATTTATTACTAGTGGTGCATATGTAAAACATCTACGTCGCATTAGACGTAAATACCTGAATAGACGAGATAGCCTGGTTAAAGCCTTACAAAAATACTTTGGCAACATTAAATTGTCAGGTCTGGAAGGCGGCATGCACCTGGTCTGGCATATGCCCGATTCATTACCAGAAAGTAAAGAAGTACAGAAAATTGCCCAGGATATTGGCGTTGGGGTATATTCCCTACCCGCTGCTGCGGCACATGACTTTGGTAAAAAGCGTTACAGTAAACGGAACCTCCTATTTGGCTATTCTTCAACCTCAAAAGAACAAATTGTTGATGGAATTTCAAGATTGGCAAAAGAACTTAAATAGTATTGAACCAATCAAGTTTATCTAATTCACTCTGGATAACTCATACATTAGATTACCAGGTTTATTTTAATTTAAGACAATTCCGATATGGCATATATCGGAAAAAGGTGAATTTAAAATATTTAATAACTGTAATCTGCAAAAACTCGCAGCATAATTTTATTTTTACCTGTTTCTATCACTATTCGTATATACAAATTAAGCAAGTTGATTAGTGAATTGTAATTACCGATAATCCCGCTTCTTTAAAGCTACACAATCAAAATAAAAACTATATGAGTTCCCGTTAATATGGCCCAGTATGTATATACCATGAATGGTGTGGGCAAGATCGTTCCACCAAAACGCCAGATTCTTAAAGACATTTATTTATCATTTTTTCCTGGTGCCAAGATTGGTGTACTGGGATTAAATGGTGCCGGCAAATCAACACTGCTAAAAATTATGGCAGGAATCGATAAAGACATTATCGGTGAAGCCCGTCCAATGCCGGATATTAAAGTAGGTTATCTGCCTCAGGAACCGCAACTCGATCCTGATAAGGATGTCAGGGCTAATGTTGAAGATGGATTGCGTGAACCACTGGATGCACTGGCTGGCTTAAATGAAGTCTATGCCGCTTACGCTGAAGCTGATGCTGACTTTGATGCGTTAGCAAAAAAACAGGAAAAACTTGAAGCTATTGTTGCTGCTTGGGATGCAGAAAATCTGGAGACAACACTTGAAATCGCTGCCGATGCATTACGACTGCCGCCCTGGGACTCGTCAATTGACATCCTGTCCGGTGGGGAAAAACGTCGTGTGGCCTTATGTCGTTTATTGTTATCCCGACCGGATATGTTATTACTCGATGAACCGACCAATCACCTTGATGCAGAGTCCGTTTATTGGCTGGAACGTTTTTTAGCCGACTTTAACGGCACTGTCGTAGCGGTAACACATGATCGCTACTTTCTGGATAATGTTGCTGGCTGGATCCTGGAACTGGATCGCGGTGAAGGTATTCCATTTGAAGGAAACTATTCACAATGGTTAGAAAACAAGGAAACCCGGCTCGAACAGGAAGAACGAGCAGAAACTGCCCGACAAAAGGCAATTAAACAGGAACTGGAATGGGTACGTACCGCACCAAAAGGTCGTCATGCTAAAAATAAAGCGCGCCTCGCCCGCTTTGAAGAAATGCATTCACAGGAATTTCAAAAGCGTAGTGAGACAAATGAAATCTATATTCCTCCCGGGCCACGCCTGGGAGATCTCGTCATTGAGTTTAATCAAGTCAATAAAAAATTCGGTGAACAAATTCTTTATGAAAATCTGGATCTAAACATTCCTAAAGGGGCAATTGTTGGCGTTATTGGTGGAAATGGTGCCGGGAAATCAACTTTGTTGCGTATGATTACAGGCACAGAAAAACCTGATAGTGGCGAGATACGTCTGGGTGATACTGTCAAGGTTGCCTTTGTCGAACAAAGTCGTGAAAACCTGAATAACAGTAAGACAGTCTGGGAAGCCGTATCCGGAGGTCTGGATAATATTACTATTGGCAACTATGAAATCAGTTCACGTGCCTATGTCGGTCGATTTAATTTTAAGGGCACAGATCAACAAAAAAATGTGGGTGATTTATCTGGTGGTGAACGGGGACGTTTGCATCTTGCCAATACACTCAAACAAGGCGGTAATGTTTTACTGCTTGATGAACCATCTAATGACCTGGATGTGGAAACATTGCGTGCATTGGAAGAGGCAATTCTTGCCTTCCCTGGTTGTACCCTGGTCATTTCTCACGATCGTTGGTTTCTGGATCGAATCGCAACGCATATACTTGCTTTTGAAGACGATGGTGAAATTATCTTTATCGAAGGTGATTTCAGTGAATACCATGAAGATTTTTTAAAACGCAAAGGTAGCGATACACAACCCAGGCGAATGAAATACAAACGTCTTAAGACATAAATAAAGGGAATAATAAAAAAGTTACACAAAATGGCTAAATCAAAAATTAACTCATTCGAATTTCAGCCTGGTCGTATTATTGCTCGCAAATATACTATTGAAAGACTATTAGGTGCAGGTTGGGAAGGCGAAGTTTATCTGGTAATTGAACGCACAACAGGGATAGAAAGAACCGCCAAATTCTTTTTTCCGGAAAGGAATATTAAAGATCGCTCTCTTAAATTCTATGCACGCAAGCTACATAAGCTGCGTAAATGCCCTATTGTCATTCAATATTCAACACAAGATACGATAACATATCGTAGAACACCTATTTCTTTTCTGGTCTCTGAATTTGTTGAGGGTGAGTTATTGACTGAATATCTCAACAGGCAACCGGGCAAACGGTTACATCCTTTCCAGGCCATTCACCTGCTCTATGCCCTGGCAAAAGGTATAGAATGCATACACTCTACTAATGAATATCACGGTGATCTGCATATGGATAATATCATCGTACAAAAAGTCGGGCTTGATTATAATCTTAAATTATTGGACATGATTCATTGGCAGGAACCGCGCGCCAGTAATATTAGAGGTGACGTAATGGATTTAATCCGGATATTTTATGATGCACTTGGGGGAAAAAAATATTACGCCAAGCAACCCCCGGAAATTAAAGCAATATGTTGCGGCTTAAAACATTCTCTTGCTTTAAAAAAATTTAATAGCGCGGGTAAATTGCGTCAGTACCTGGAAAACATGAAGTGGGATAACTAATGGCTGATAAAAAAGATATTATCACTCGATTTGATGCAACAGATGATGAACCATTTGCATTAGAATTAGCTCATGGTGAGGCAATATGTTTTTCAGATCGTTCACCAGCAAAGGAAACACCTAATGAGGATGCATTGGCAATCATTCCCGTTAATCATGAATCGACTGTACTGGTCGTGGCTGATGGTTTAGGTGGTATGCCAGCCGGCGAACAGGCGTCGCAAATTGTCATTGATTGTTTGATCGCTGCATTAAATGACACTAAAAGACAAACGCGTGATGCAATTCTCGACGGTATCGATGCAGCAAATACAAAAATACTTGATTTGAAAACCGGTGCCGGCACGACAGTTTCTATCGCTGAAATTACGGGAAATAATTTAAGAACCTATCATGCCGGAGATTCCTTGATATTATTAACAACAAGTCACGGTAATGTTAAATATCAAACCCTGTCACATTCTCCAATCGGCTACGCATTAATTTGTGGTGCTATTGGACAGGAACAAGCCATGTTACATCCCGAAAGAAATCTGATTTCAAATTATGTTGGCTGTAATGATATGCACGTCACGATCGGGCCAATTGTAGAACTGGCTCCATTAGATACATTAATACTTTCAAGTGATGGACTGTCAGATAATCTTTATGAAAAAGAGATTTGCGAGCTTGTCCGCAAAGGAGCGATGATAGATGCTATTGTTGAACTTATTCAACAATGTAAAAAAAATATGCAGGAAACCCTGCCTGACAGGCGTTGCCATCCGGATGACTTGACCCTAATCAGTTTTAGACAAAGCAATTAGATTTACCTGTCAACCAGACTCACCTTTGTGCGTTAATACTCCTGAACATATCTAAAATGGAGTAAATCATGAAAAAATTATTTGTTATATTTTTCATAGCCTTATTGGCACAACCGGCAATTGCGGAATCCGGCAAAGCTTGTAATAAAAGTGAAAAACTGATTAAAAAACTGGATCTACAAGAAGATCAAATTGAAGCCGTGCAACAAATTATGAGCGAACAGAAAGAAAAACGTCTCAATCTGTTTCAGGGAAGCCGTGATTCAGTAAAGGAACAAATGGAAAGCCTGCATAGCGAGACAAAACAAAAGTTAGGTTCTGTACTAAACGAGGAACAAATGGAAAAATTTGACGCATTGCACGCTGAAAGAATGGAAAAACGTCAACAACGTTGGGAAAAAAGAAAGGAAAGATTTAACGAAATATCGAAAACTGTTGAAAGTTAGATACTTTTCGACACATAGAAACCCCCGTGAGTACATCACGCGGGGGTTTGTGTCACTGTTAGTGACATAACAGGTTTAACACCCTTAATGATCATTATAGATCAAATTTATCTTTTTTCAGAGCAATAAATTTTAATAAAATATCCTTGTTATTAATGTAGTTTTTTGAAATATTCAATAAGTAATTGACGAACATTCGTTATTGTCTTTGAAATTGAATTCTCTATAATCCCGCCATGCAATTTTTCAGGCAACTCCTCAAGCGAAGAAGGCTGGCAAGTATCCTGCTTGTTGGCATGCTGGCGCGCTCGTCAATTGCGACCGGCTATATGCTCGATAGCAATCCGGCCGATGGTAGCCTATTCACTATTACAATCTGTGAAGGACCGGCCGGCATTAATGCTATTGAGGGTTTATCTGAACAGCATCATGATCACAGTCAACACCATAACCATCATCATGAAGACCATGAACATGCTGTGCAAGATCATGTCTTTTCTGCCTGTAGTTTCTGGTCATCAAGTAGCCAGTCTATTCTTGCAGATTTATCTATTGCAGAATTTAGTGAATTCTTTTTATTTGACGAAGCTATCGTTTATAAGAAACATATATTTCATCGTATATCTTTTAATAAACGCTTTGCACGCGCCCCGCCTTTACTCCTCAGCTAATAACCAAAATTATTAATTAAATTTACTCATAGCAATTATTTGTTGTGGGTCGAATTATATTTATCGGGAGTAAAATATGTTTTCTTTTTTAAAAAAGGAAGTGCTGGTCACTTCCGCTATAGTATTTTTTTCAATATCGGCATTTGCAGATAGTGATCATAATGGTGCTGGTCTGGGCCTGACGAGTGAGGGACTTAAACCAGTTCGAGCTGATGGTCATGCACCGATCGGTGTTATGGGAGATCATATGCATAAACAAGGTGAATGGATGTTATCTTATCGCTTTATGCATATGGACATGGAAGGTAATCGTGATGGCGAAACCGAACTTAGTCCTGAGCAGATCATTGCTAATACAGCAAACCGCTTTTTCGGTATAGCCGGTCAACCGGCAAATTTGCGTATTGTTCCAACAGAAATGACTATGGACATGCATATGTTCGGGGCAATGTTTGCACCAACGGACTGGTTAACATTAATGGCGATGGGAATGTATATCGAAAAATCGATGGATCATGTGACATTCAATGGTGCAGGTACTGCACGCATTGGTACATTCACTACTAAATCAAAAGGTATTGGTGATACTAAAATATCCGGACTAATTAAGCTTTATGAAGATAGTATGCATCATATTCATCTTAATGCCGGGTTAAGTATTCCTACCGGCTCAAATGAAAAACGTGGTGATGCATTATTACCTAACGGAACTATCAGAAATATAAGACTGCCCTATCCCATGCAGCTTGGTTCCGGAACAGTTGATATATTACCTGGCTTAACTTATTCAGGAATATTGAACCGGTTTACCTGGGGTGCTCAATATATGGGAACATTTCGTACAGGTGACGATGAAGGTTATAGCCTTGGAGATAAACAGGAAGTAAGCGGATGGTTTGCTTATCAATGGCAACCCTGGATCAGTAACTCAATTAGACTGTCTTATACTCATGAAGGACAGATTGATGGTATTGATCCAAATATAGTCGGACCTGTACAAACAGCTGATCCGGATAATATAGGCGGAGACAATGTCTTTTTACATCTTGGTCTTAACCTTGCCGGACAATCAGGAATAATACGTGGACATCGTCTTGCCGTTGAAGCAGGACTCCCGCTACATCGTGACCTGAACGGTCCTCAAATGGAGACAGACCTGATAGTCACTGCCGGATGGCAATATGCTTTCTAAAAAGCAGACTCGGAGTCTGCGCGGGCAAGTGCATATTTATGCACTTGCCTTTTCTCTATTTTTTAATGAATTAGCCATTTATAGCTACCTCGCATTATTAAATATCATCTAAAAGGTTGGGATCGGCCCCAGGGTTGATAGTTGATATAGTTTAAATCACCGTTCAATAATCATTGGTTTTATTTCATTCAAAAATAATTGTATCTCGCCGAGCTCTTTTGATTTTATCTTGGAAAGGTTCGCAACTTCATTA
>JANQJZ010000052.1 GCA_028281365.1 Gammaproteobacteria bacterium
AGTTAGCGATGAGCATGACATGGGCCGACATCTGGAACAGATATTGAAAGCTTCCGGTCAAAGTATTCCGGGAGCAAAGCCAATACTTGAGATTAATCCTGATCACCCCATTGTTAAAAAAATTGAAGATGAATCTGATGAAGATCGTTTTGCTGATTGGTCATATATTTTATTTGACCAGGCCTTGTTGAGTGAAGGTGGACAACTACAAGACCCGGCCAGGTTTGTAAATAAATTAAATAGCCTGATCGTAACACTCGCAGATTAAGTGAAATTTGATAAAGTCGTCATTCAGCAACAGATCTAATTTTCGTTTCACAGCAATCGGTTGATACCCTAAAATGAAGTAAATTCACACAACGGGTTGTCATGGAACATTCCCAGGAAAATGTCTCAGGGCTGTTACGCGAACTGAACAAGATCGGTATCGCCTTATCGGCTGAAAAAGATCATGATCGCTTGCTGGAATTAATCCTGGTTAAGGCAATGGAACTCACCAATGCCGATGGCGGTACCTTGTATACGCGTACTGATGATCAACGTTTAAAGTTCGAAATACTTCACACACGCTCATTGGATATCCACAAAGGTGGTACCAGTGGTGAAGAGATCCCTTTCTATCCTATTTCACTCTATGACGATGAAGGTAAGCCGAACAATCATATGGTTGCCGCTGCCTGTGTAATCGGTGGTGAAACAGTCAATATCCCGGACGCTTATACCAGTGAAGATTATGATTTTTCCGGCACACGAAACTTTGATAACAAAATGGGTTACCGTTCAACATCGTTTTTAACGGTACCGATGACCAATCATGAAAATGACATCATCGGGGTATTACAATTGATTAACGCGATGGAAAAGGATTCGAATAAAGTGATTCCTTTTTCAATGCTAGATCAACAATTGGTTGAATCACTTGCCTCTCAAGCTGCCGTCACAATAACGAATAAGACGTTAATCGATGCACAGAAAAATCTGTTTGATTCTTTTATTCAACTCATTGCTGATGCAATTGATGAAAAGTCACCATATACGGCTGGTCATTGTCGTCGTGTTCCGGTTATTACCAATATGTTGGCCGATGCGGTTAACCACATTGATAAAGGGCCATTAAAAAACTTCAGTATGACCGATGAAGAAAAATATGAACTGGAAGTTGCAGCATGGTTGCACGATTGCGGCAAGATAACGACACCTGAGTATGTGGTTGATAAAGGTACGAAACTGGAAACGATATTTGATCGCATTAACCTGGTTGATATACGGTTTGAAGTTTTAAAACGTGACGCAGTGATCAATGTATTAAAAGAGAAACTTAAAAAGTTAAATGGTAGTGGTGATGTTGATAATGAGTTAAATAATGATGAAGTATTAAATGAACAATTAGTAGAACTGGAAAAAGAAAGGGAAGATATACGTAAATATAATATTGGTGGAGAGTCATTAGCGAAAGAAGACCTGAAACGTATTGGGGAAATTGCCGGAAGAATATACGTAAACCCGGAAAATGAAACTGTAAACCTGTTAAGTGAAGAAGAAGTCCAGAACCTGGAAATAGGACGTGGAACTCTCTCTGTAAGAGAAAGAGAGATTATTAACAATCATGTCTCTGTCACGATCAAGATGCTTGAATCCTTACCATACCCAAAGCATTTAACCCGGGTCCCTGAATATGCGGGTGGTCATCATGAAAAGATGGATGGAACGGGCTATCCTAACAAATTAACAGGTGATCAAATGTCAGTGCAGGCAAGAATGATCGCAATTGCCGATGTCTTTGAAGCACTTACTGCAAGCGATCGGCCTTATAAAAAGGCGATGCCTTTATCGCAATCGTTGCGTATTCTCGGTCAAATGAAACTGGATAATCATATTGATGCCGATCTATTTGATGTATTTATGTATGAAAAGATTTATCTCGATTATGCCAATCAATACCTTGGTAAAACCCAGATCGATGAAATAATTTTTGAAAACATCCCTGGTTATACTCCACTCAATTAATTCACTTGCAATTGCTCGACAATATGTTCCGAACATTGTCTACCACCTACATCCATGTAGGCGTCCTGCATTGCAAGTATTCCCGCCTTCCATGGCGGTCACTTGTGGATTTTGTTATCTTTCTTTGTTTTTCTATACACAGCATTTTTAATGACACTTCGTGAATTAATACATCGTACCGAAAAACAATTCTCACGAGCTGATCTGTTTTATGGCCATGGTACCGATAACGCGCTGGATGAAGCATTTTTCCTGGTTATGGTTACATTGGATCTTGAGTTTGATTGTAATGAAGAGCAACTGAATCAAACATTAACTACTGATCAAATAAAAAAAGTAGAAAGATTAATAAATAAACGAATTAATGAACATATTCCAGTTGCTTATTTGGTAAACCAGGCCTGGTTCGCTGGTCATAAATTTTATGTCAATAAAAATGTATTGATCCCTCGATCACCTTTAGCAGAGTTAATCACGTCAGATTTTCGACCATGGGTCAAACCGGAAAGTGTTAAATCTATAATTGATATTGGAACAGGTAGTGCGTGTATTGCTATCGCCTGTGCACACCAATTTAAACATGCCAGTGTCGATGCAATAGATATTGATGATGCAGCAATTGAAGTTGCAAATGAGAATGTCAAATTACATCAACTTGATTCGAGGGTACAAATAATAAAATCAGATCTGTTCGAAAAGCTTTCTAGTAGAAAATACAATTTGATTATCAGTAATCCACCTTATGTCAGTCATGCAGAGATGCAAACCTTACCGAAAGAATATAGCCATGAACCTGGGCATGCACTTGTGGCGGAGAATGACGGATTGGCCATTATTGATAAAATACTAAGACAAAGCGTAAATCATCTTACTGATGAAGGTGTTCTGATTGTTGAAGCCGGTAATAGCATGCAAGCCGTAGACGATAATTATCCGGATCTTGCGTTAACCTGGCTTGAGTTTGAACGTGGTGATGACGGTGTTTTTCTTATCAGTAAGGCCGAGCTTGAGCAGTCAAAAATTTAATTTCTATAGTTATTAAATTAATATAAGCAAATGAAATATATGACTTTTATTAATTATTTTATAGTTCTACTCTCACCGAAATGCCGCAGACCGCATCTAATTAATCTCAACTAAAATGAGATACACTATTTGTTTAATATATAAAGGATGAATCATTGGATGAATATCGCTTTTAAAACCTTTTTGTCTTTTATTTTTATAATTCCTGTTGCCCATGCTGATTCAGCTGCGATCGTTAAAATTTTGCAATCACCCGTTTGGTTAGAACGGGATGGAAGTCAGGTATCATTAACAATAGGTGATGAACTTTTTGGTAAAGACAAGATTGTTACCGGTACTAATGCGCGTGTTTTATTACGCTTAAGTGATGATAGCGTTGTTAAGCTCGGTGAGAATGCGGAGTTTATCGTTGAAGAACTGATTCCTCCAAAACAGGAAGGGGATGTATTAAGTGGTTTTCTGAATGTATTAAAAGGCGCGTTCCGTTATACGACCAGTGTTATAAGTAAAAAATATAAGCGTGATTTAAAGGTCAAGGTTTCTTCAGCAACGATAGGAATCAGAGGCACCGATGTTTGGGGTAAAGCCGAACCGACAAGGGATTTTGTCGTTCTACTCGAAGGTGAAATCAGTATTGAACGCGATAATCAATCCTATCAATTGACCGAACCATTAACCCTGTTTATGGCACCGAAAGACCAGCCACCTGAACCATTACAACCGGTTGATATGGATGATCTTGCAATCTGGGCACAGGAAACAGAACCACAGCCGGGTAAGGGTGTGCGTGTATTGGAAGGTATCTGGAAAGTGATGCTTGCTTCTTATGCAGAAGAACGAATTGCTAATGCAAAAATGATCGAATTACAAAAAGAGGGAATAGCGACATCGGTTGAACTACATGATATCGATGGACAAACATGGTATAGATTAGTTATTGATAAGTTTGAAACCAGGGCTGATGCACAGTTTGTTTCAGATGACATGCAATCAACTTACGGCTTTACCAGTCCATGGCTTAATAACCAGTAAGGCGAAATATATACAACACCAATGGCCGAGAATAATAATAAAGATGCTGATTATACTTATGTCGCCGGCAATGGATTAATTGATCGAAGGCTGTTCCTGAAAAGAGGAATTCAGTTTGGTGTTATATCAACCCTGGCATCAACGACTTCTTCAATCGCTTCGGCTAAACCAGAGGACAATATAACAGGCGGGTTTAATCCGGCTCGACCACCCTGGATGAATCAAATGGGTGGACCATTTTCTACTTATGGTATGCCATCTAAATATGAAGATGATGTATTACGTTTCCCAACGCAAAACGAATCCGTGCCGGGTAATGGTGTTTCATGGACACCATTACATTTAATGGAAGGCACAATAACACCAAATGGCTTGCATTATGAACGTCACCATAATGGTGTACCGCAAATCGAGCCGAAAAAACATCAGTTATTAATCCATGGTCTGGTTAAAACAGATCTTACTTTTACAATTGATGATCTATTACGTTATCCGATGCAATCCAGAATCTGTTTTATTGAATGTGGTGGTAACAGTAATGCGGGCTGGAACAAACTGCCATCCAGGGCTGAAGCAGGTTATTTTAATGGCATGGCATCTTGCAGTGAATGGACGGGTGTTCCTTTATCTGTGCTACTGGATGAAACCGGCTTAAGAAAAAAAGCGAAATGGATTATTGCCGAAGGCGCTGATGCCTTCGCCATGCAGATGTCGATACCGATCGAAAAGGCATTGGATGATGCATTGCTCGCGCTTTACCAGAATGGTGAGCGTATAAGACCAGAAAATGGTTATCCCTTACGATTGGTCTTGCCGGGTTGGGAAGGGGTATTAAATGTTAAATGGTTACGTCGGTTAAAAGTAACAAATCGTCCGGTGATGGCACGCAATGAAACATCACGTTATACCGAGTTACAACCTTCCGGCAAGGCTCGAATGTTTACCTTTATTATCGAAGCAAAATCATTAATCACATCACCTTCGGCTAATATGATTTTAAAACAACCCGGGCTTTATCAAATTACCGGCCTGGCCTGGAGTGGTCGTGGCAGGATTAAACAGGTTGATGTTTCTGCTGATGGTGGTGAGACCTGGGCACCGGCAGAATTACAGGAACCGATACTGGATCGATCTTTTACCCGTTTTCGTATGCCGTGGAACTGGAATGGCAAACCGGCAACGATAAAAAGCCGTGCGATAGATGAAACAGGTTATGTACAACCTGAACGCAGTGAACTGGTTAAACAACGTGGACGACATGGTTTCTTTCACTATAACGCAATAACCAACTGGCATATTGATAGCGATGGATTTGTCTCACACGTGTATGACAAAAATGAAGATGAAAAAACATCAAACGATACTGATATTGGTATTGATAGCGGTTGGGATTAAACCGTTAATTGCTGAACAGGCTAAAGGTCCTGGTTTAGGTAAAGCGATCGCGCCTGAAGAAATTGCTCAGTGGGATATTAGCGTCTTTCCCAATGGTGAAGGTTTACCGGAAGGTAAGGGTACTGTTGCTGAAGGAAAAAAGATCTATCAACAACAATGCTTGTCCTGTCATGGTGAAAATGGTTTAGGCGCTACAGGTGATCAACTTGCCGGTGCACAGATGGCATTAACTAGTGACTACCCGGAACAAACGATCGGTAGTTATTGGCCTTACGCAACAACAGTATTTGATGTAGTACGACGTTCAATGCCAATGACTGTACCAGGCTCATTAACCAATAATGAAGTTTATGCAGTAACTGCTTATCTTTTATTTTTAAATAATCTTATTTCAAAAGATGATGAAATGAACGCAACAACGTTGCCTAAAGTTAAAATGCCGAATGAAAATGGGTTTATTAATATTTATGAAACTGATGAGAAAAATTAAGTAACGGTGGAATTAACGGGCGCGTCCGTTATTGAGCGATTTGTTAGCATTTATTTTCTTAATGCCTCTAATACAACCTTGGGTTCTTTTGCGACAACATTGAGTAATACAAGGGCAGGGCCTTGTGGTTTACGGTCTCCTCGCTCCCAATGCCGTAAAGTGCTTACACTGATACCAAATGCAGATGCGAATTCACTTTGAGACATGCCGACTTTAGAACGTACATTTTTAACATCAATGGGTTTAAATTCATGTACGATGGCTTTATTTTTTTTGCCCTTTGAATAATCAAGCGCTTCATTAAGACCTTGTTTGATACTGTCAAATGCTTTTGCCATTTTCATCCACCATAATGTTTAATAATTTGTGCTGTCAGTTTGGCTAGTTCATTTCGTTCAGCTTTAGAGAGGTTAGCTTTTTCGCCTTTGCCAAATACAGTTAATAAAAAGAGAGGTATATTTTCGTTGTGATAGTAGTAGATAATTCTAGCACCACCACTTTTACCTTTACTAAGTGCAGACCAGCGTAATTTACGAATGCCACCGGTACCTTGCATAATTTCACCGGACGCAGGATGCTGTGCCAAGTAATTGATTATGCTAAGTCTTTGTGAAATCGAGAGAATTTTTTCTGATTTTTTAATAAATTCAGGCAACTCTACGATGGTATGCATAACCAAAACTATAATCCATTGGATTATAGCTGGTCAAGGAAGTTTCAATGAGTTCTAGCGATTAAACCCAGCGGTGTGCCTTCAACGTATCGCTTTGGAGTGATTTGTTAAGTGCTTAAGGTGAAAATCGTAAGAACGCATTTGTTGTGCCATCTGAATTTATATCCCAATACTCTGGGTTATTAGGAACTATTTTCCCCTTATTAAAACTGTGCCCAAAAATCTCTTCTTCAATACAAAATAAACCACTAACATTAGATTGTGCTTTTGATTCAAGTTCTGTGAAATCTGTTTCAATATTTTCATTCATATGATGATATTCATTTCTACCTTCTTCATATTGGGAAGTTCAAATTCTATTAATATTATATAGGGAGAATCAATAGAATCAGTGTCGATTAGTTTTTATTCCCGTGATGCCTTGCCGAGGAAGTAAACAGTAACAGGGGCAATTGTGCAGGGATGCACAATTGAGCGTATCCATTCATGGACGAATGTATACGCGACCCGTTGTTACTGATTACTGGCGAGGGGAGCCGTAGGCCATGACATCCGGGAAAGGTTCTTTTGCTTCCTTTTCTTTAAAGAAAAGGAAGTCGCGGTAAGCGCGAAAAGCAATGTAAAGAAGAAATAAAGTTTTAAATAAATCGAGTAATTAAGATTTAACAATCTTCTTCATTTCATCAATAAACCTTTCCATATCACCTTGTTTAATATCGCCCATACATGAAATTCTAAACAGTGATTTAATTAAACCGCCTTGTCCCGCATAGATGATATAGCCAGCAGCTTTTAATTTATCGTGTAATTCCTGATAAGAAATTCCATCAGGTAGATGAAACGAATTTAACACACAGGATGATTCTTCTCTTGTTAAGCGTGGTTTAATATTGAGTTCTTCAAAACCTTTACGGACTATATCCATTAAAGTCCAATACTGTTTTTGGCGTTGTTGCCAGCCGTCCATATCATCCAGTTCATCCAGTGCTTCTGATAGGGCATAGAAGGTTTGAATAGATTGCGTAAAAGGTGTGCCACCAGATTCTTGCGCCTTTAGATAATTTACCAAATCAAGATACAAAGTTCGTGCCGCGGTCGCTGACATTTGCTCGATAGCGTTTCTGTTTACAATGGTAAAAGAGGTTCCAGGTACACCATGTAAACATTTGTTAGCTGTCGCAGCACATCCCGCAACATTCCATTCATCAAATTTAATCTCTTCTGCACCAAAACTACTTACTGCATCGATCAGTAAGGGTACATTGCCATATTTATTACATAGTTCAGCAACGTTATTAATATTATTCAGGCGACCAGTTGTCGTTTCGTGATGAACCAAAGCCACATGTGAGAGTTCCTTGTGGTATTGCAATTCACCTTCCAGCCTGGTCAGGTCAAACTCTTCACCCCATTCATGATGTAAGAC
This sequence comes from Gammaproteobacteria bacterium, assembly GCA_028281365.1. Classification (GTDB taxonomy): domain Bacteria; phylum Pseudomonadota; class Gammaproteobacteria; order Eutrophobiales; family Eutrophobiaceae; genus JANQJZ01. The sequence continues at coordinate 8,050 of JANQJZ010000052.1, forward strand.
GACGTGATCAATATCATATATTTGTGCAATCTTTGTCAGCCGTTCACCATAGACACCATTTTCAATCACTAGTACTTTTCCATGAGCAGGTATCAAGCCGGTCATCATCGCTTCCATTGCAGATGTACCTGAACCTGTTAATACGATACTGGCCCATTGGTCTGGCGAGAGTTGGTATACATTTAAAAGATCTGTTCTGATCTTGTTTTGCAGGTCAATAAATTCCTGTTCTCGATGACAAAGGTCAGGTTTTAGTAAAGCCTGTCTAACACGTTCACTTAGAACAACTGGACCGGGATTGAGTAAAATTGCCATATCTGTAATTAAAAGCTTGTTTTTATATGTTGCATTAACCTTGTTAATACCTGATTTGGTGTGACATCAGGTCTGGGTAGATTTTCTATCGTTCCTGGACGGATCTTTAAATGCCCAAACACGGGTCCATCATGACCTTCTAATGAAAATAAATCTTCGATCAATTGAATATCATTACCAGTTAAACTGACGCTGTAACCACTCGCCTCGGCAATCTTTGCAAAATCGATATTAGCCGCTACCGTTGCTTGTGCACCCGTGGAGTCATGCACCTCATTATCTAATAGTATATGTACTAGGTTATTACTTGCGTAACTACCAATTGTTGCAAAATTGCCCATGCGCATCAGACCGGCACCATCGCCATCAATAATGACTACTTTTAAATCTGGTCGAGCTAATGACACACCTAATCCAAGAGAGGAAGCACAACCCATGGACCCGACCATATAGATCTGGTTTTTTCGATCATCAATAGCAAATAGTTCACGTCCGGTGAACCCGGTTGTTGCTATTAATAATGTATCTTTTTCTGGGGTATGTTCAATGATTTGGCGCAAGGCAGTATTGCGATCAATAAGTTCAGCATTCGTTTTTTGATAGTTACGAACTTCAATCTTACGTTTAGTAATATCCTTTACCGGATTTTTCTTTAACTCTTCTGCTGCAACAGTCCCTTTCTCCATGATAAACGCATAAGGCCGTTGTTCTTTTTTCATATACTTATCTGCACGTTGTAATGCAGGACCAATCTCATTCGCTTCTTTGGGAAAGATCTCCCAGGGTATGCGCATGATATCGAATAGTTCTTTGGTAATCTGACCCATCAACTCATGCTGCGGCTCGTCTTTCACGCCAGGTTGTCCACGATGTGTGGTAATAATTAAAAAAGGGATACGAAAGACATAGGAAAGTGATGTGATCGGGCTTACTGCATTGCCCAAACCTGAGTTTTGCATCATAACGATTGAACGTTGACCACCAATCGCTGCACCGGCAGCAGTTGCCAATGCATCACCTTCATTCGCGGAAGATACGTATTCTAGTGTATCATCATTAATCACATAGTTAATAAAAGGTGTCAGGAAGGAGCAGGGTACGCCGGTATAGCGACTAAAACCAAGTTCACGTGCTGCCTCTACAAATTCATTTGCGTTGATCAAGTTATTTCCCGTTATTGTTATTTAGTAAAATCGTTTGCGCGATCAATATCATCTAATGAATTGACATCCAGCCAATGACCATCAATATAATGTACATTGATGGGATTCCCCTGTTCAATTATGTGATTTAGCAGATCGGGTAGTTTTAGCTCATTAAAATTATCTGTTGTTTTTAATTCATCTAAAGCCGCATCAATCCATTGTCGACCTTGTTTTCTGACACGCATCATTCCTATCCAGTAACCTGATGGTGTTCTATCGAGCGCATCCTTTGATGAGGAGAGTTGTGTTAATAAAACATCCTGCATAAAGGGAGAGCGATCATCTTCCTTACTACAGTAGGCATAATCCGGACAGCCTGAAATGTTGGGATTATCCAGAGCTGAATCAACCACGATAACAATTTCGCCATCGGTTTCGATCAGGTCTCTGAGAATATATTCCCTGAATAATAGATCGCTATAGAGAATTAACATGTCGTCGTTAAAATTATTCTGTGCACTGATCAAGGTTTGTAGTTCATCACCGAGTTGGTAATCTTCATTAATACATTTCTCGATGCCGGGTAAGTCAATCGAGTCTGCCTTATACCCGGCAATGACGGTTGACTTATTTATGCCTGCTTTCTTTAATCCTTCGATTAACCTTCCAAGTAAGGTTTTTCCACCAATATTGATCATTGCTTTTGGTCTATCGGTGGTAAGTTCATGTAATTCACTACCGCGGCTCGCAGCTAAAATAATTGATTGAATATCGTTAGACTGTTTTAAATAACGTTCCTGCGCCTGACTTAATTCTTCAGCACCTTGTAATTTAAATATATGATCCACGGTTGCAATACGATCTTCTACGTCAAGAATTGACTCCGATTTAAATATTTCCTGGCTGGCTTTTTCCATCGCGATGATTGAGGATCGCAACATGTGATTGGCCCAGATAACAAGATCGATGCCTGCTTTACGAAAGGCACCGGTTGGTGTGCTGTAATACTTGGTTGGGACAATGACCAGGGGTGAGCGGCCGGACCATTCCCTGGCAAATGCCAGGATTTCATCCGGTCTGGATAATTTACTGTGGATCAATATCCCGTCTGCACCTGCATCATGATAGGCCTCTGCACGACGCAATGCTTCTTCCATACCCCAACCGGCGATCAATGCTTCAACCCTTGCAATAATGCAAAAGTCATCATCGGATTGACAATCTTTACCCGCCTTTATCTTGCCACAAAATTCATCAATGCCCGCAAGTGGTTGTTTATTGCCATCAATAAAGCTATTGGTTTTTGGAAACTGTTTGTCTTCAATACAAACACCTGCAACTTCACGTTGCTCGAGTTTCTTAACAAGGCGACGCATATTATTAAAGTTGCCATAGCCAGTATCGCCATCAAGCAATATCGGAATTGATGTCGCATCAGACATAAACTCAAGCATGTCGACGATCTGTGTCCAGCTCGCTTCATTACTGTCACGCACTCCAAATTGTGCAGACATGGCCAGTCCGCTTGCCCAGATACCTTTAAAGCCGGCTCTTTCTACAATACTTGCGGAAACGCCATTATGTGCCTCCAGTATGAATTCAAGTTCATCTGAACCCAGTAAAGCACGCAGTTGTTTACATTTATTCTTATTGGTCATTACATACTAAATTCATTAATACTTTTTAATTGCAGGCAATATTTCATTTTTTGCACGTTCAATATCTTCAGGGAAGTCAATCTCAATCCATGGAATACCCGTTATATCCTCATAAGAAAATTTTGTCGGGTCTTCCAGTAACAGATCGCGTATTGCTTCTTCATAAGGGGTGTCATTTTCACCTTTTGCGAGATAGTCATCAATGCGTTCAACTAATAAATTACCAACTATATTATCAAACTTAAAGAAACCAACGGATTCGCCCTGGATTTCATAGTTAAGATCATCAGCAATTTGTTTTCTGAATTCGATGATATTATTTTTTTTATCTATGCATAGTTTTACCGGTTCATCACCCGGAATAAAATCACGGTCTAATAAGAAACAATTGGCACGTTCTGAATCAACCAGTTGTTTTATTATGTCATTATGGTAGAGCACATCGGCATCCATCAATATAAACTGTGTTTCGTTTAGTAAGATGTCTCTTGCACAACCCAGGCTAACAAGACTTCCTTCTTTAAAACGTGGGTTATCGATAAAACTGATATTCATGGAACTATCTGACAGATGTTGCTTGATCATGTCAGCGTTATAACCAACGACTAACGTAACATCATTTATTTTGTTTTCTTTTAGAACTTTAATATGACGTTGTAATAGACTTTCATTATTAAATTGCATTAACGATTTGGGCTTATCACCGACACTATTGCCGAGCCGGTTTCCAATTCCAGCGGCCAGAATGATTGCTTTCATATATATTTGAGAAACTCTATATTCAAAATAAATGCTTAAGAAAGTTAAATTTTGATCAGTTGAACACTATAGAACATTTGAATTGATCACAATGTAAGCTGAAAATCCAGGCTGCCAGTTAAGATAAAACTCAATATATTTCCAATAATGTGTTCTAATAATATACCGTAAGCTATTAAATGTAGTGTATTTTACGATATAAATGAAAATTCCTGAAAAACTTGGCAAGTACGAAATCCAGGAGGAGCTCGGGCGTGGCAGCATGGGTGTTGTCTACAAGGGCTATGATCCGTATGCGGATTGTAATGTTGCCCTTAAAGTCGCCATGTCTGATGCCTTGAACGATAGCGAATCCGGAGAACGCTATAGAAAGATGTTTTTTAATGAGGCTCATACTGCAGGCACATTAAAACATCCGAATATTGTCGAGATCATGGATGCCGGCGCCGAAGATGATCATTGTTATATCGTTATGGAACTCGTGGAAGGGGCAGATACATTAAAGCCTTATTGTAATGCAGAGAACCTTTTACCCTTTGAGCTTGTCGTTGAAATAACATTTAAATGTGCAAAGGCACTGGATTATGCGCATCGCAGCGGTGTAATACATCGCGATATTAAACCGACTAATATCCTGTTAACCGAGGATCATGATGTCAAGATCGCTGATTTTAGTATTGCTCATTTAATGACATCGGATACAACCAATACCATGCCAATGGGCTTTGTTGGTTCACCCCGCTATATGTCTCCCGAACAGGTACAGGAAGATACGATTACCAATCAAACAGATCTGTTTTCCCTAGGGATTGTTATGTATGAATTGCTTACAGGTAAACATCCATTTATGGCGGATAGTTTTTCGAGATTGATTCATAAAATTATCAATGAAAAACACCCCCCTTTAGGCACACATCGTTCTGATGTTCCCGAGATTCTCGAAAAGATTATTCACCATGCTTTGCAAAAAGCCCCTGAGAAACGATACAAGATGGGTCTAAACTTTGCAGCTGACTTGAGTTTAGCGTTTGATTATCTTGAAAAACCACAGGAGGATGTAGAGGTACAGGAAAAATTTAATGCCATTCAATCTTTAGATTTCTTTCGGGAGTTTGCAGAATCCGAGATCTGGGAGATTATTCGCGCCTGTATCTGGCAGGAGTTTGAAGCCGGCAAGGAGATAATTGTAGAAGGCGAAATTGATGACTCGTTTTTTATTATTACCTCAGGTGAAGTCGAAGTATTTAAGGACAATGCCCGAATCGGTCATCTTAAAACTGGCGATTGCTTTGGTGAGATGAGTTATCTAAGTAAGGCAAAACGTACGGCGACTATTGTTGCACAGGGTCGGGTCGAATTAATGAAGATTAATGCTACTTTGATTGAGCAGGCTTCCGTTGAATGTCAACTGCATTTTAGCCGTGTATTTATGCAAACTTTGGTTAAAAGACTTTCAGAGACGACAGCAATGTATGCTTCAAAACAGGATTGATAGATAACTATTTATTTGAATCAAGATATTTATTTATTAGTATTTTTGTAGATGAATCGATATCAGTATTCGTTTTATTATCTTTTAAATTCTCATAAATGTTTGCTGCCAGTTTTTTGCCTAATTCCACACCCCATTGATCGAATGAATTAATTTTCCATAATAATCCAAGTACAAATGTACGATGCTCATACAGAGCTAATAACTTTCCTAATATTTCAGGTGAAAGTTCCTTATATAAAATCGTTGTACTGGGTTTATTGCCGGGAAAATGTTTATGGGGATCAGGGTTATCTTCGCCTTGCAATAAGGCCTGGCTTTGCGCAATACAGTTCGCCAATAAATGACGATGGTGATTTTTATCTCCCGATTTTTTCAATGGTGCGAGAAAATCAACAGGTATGGTCTGTGTGCCCTGATGCAATAACTGGAAGAAAGCATGTTGTGAATCCGTCCCTATACCACCCCAGGTAACCGGCATCGTTTTATAATCGATACTATTACCGGCCAGGTCAGCAGATTTGCCATTACTTTCCATAAATAATTGAGCAAGGTAATCAGGGAATAATTTGAGCGATTCGTCATACGGTATAAATGCATGTGTATCTGCATCAAGGAAGTTGTTATACCAATAATCAAGTAATGCCAGTATGACGGGCGCATTGGATTGATTTGGGCCTTGTTTAAAATGCAAATCCATTTCTCTTGCGCCATTTAGCAATCTTTGAAAATTATCAAAACCCAATGCAAGCGAAATAACTAGTCCAATAGCAGACCATAACGAAAAGCGGCCACCAACCCAGTCCCAGATGTGGAAGATATTTGATTGAGATATCCCGAAATCAATTGCTGCCTTTTCATTTTCTGTAATAGCAACAAAGTGTTTTTCTATTTGATCACAACCAACATCAACCAGCCATTCCTTTACTGATTCAGCATTAGCCTTTGTTTCCAACGTGGAAAAAGATTTCGATGAAACAATAAACAACGTGGTTTCAGGATCTATGTTTTTCTTTAATTCGTTTAACTGCCGATAATCGATATTGGAAATAAAAAAGCAGTATGTATTTTTTTTTCGATAATCCGAAAGTGCGTCAATCACAAGTTTGGGGCCTGAATTTGAACCACCTATGCCTATATTAACGAATGTATTTATAGACTTATTGGTCCAACCGCAGTATTCACCGGAATGAATCGCCGAAGTGAACGTTTTAATCTTATCAAGCTCGTTGTGCACTAGTTCAATGATGTCAGCGCCATCAACATCAAGCTTTTCTTCCCGTTTGCTACGTAAAGCGGTATGCAATACGGCACGTTTTTCCGTGATATTAATTTTTTCACCACTAAACATCGAATTAATAGATGATTTAATGTCCAGTAATTCAGCATAATGAAACAAACTTTCCAATATTTCTGAAGTAATAATATTCTTCGAATAATCAATAAAAATATCAGGGAGTTCTATTGAAAATGCTTCAGCACGATTCGGGTTGTGCATGAATAAATCACGCATATGTAATCCACGCATTGAGCTTGCATGTTTTGACAGTTCCAGTTGAAGTTTCTGTAAATTATTTGAATCAGTCATTCTATAAATAGAATTGGAGTATACTTTTTACTAACAATAATGCGGGAAATTCATATAAACAGAAGGCAGTACTGACTCCTGTAAATATATTAAAAGGATAATTAATAAGCAGTATCGGTAATATAATGTTCTAACTGATCTATTATCATTTGTTTTTCTGAAATAATATTTTTGACCACATCCATAATCGATAGTACGCCTATTGCAACATCATCAACAACGACAGGTAAATGTCGAATATGATTTTCCGACATAATTACCATGCATTCATCGACAGTTTGAGAAGGTCCTACGGTTTTAACAGCAGTAGTCATAATTTCGCTGACGGGAGTTTCTTTTGAACTACGATTATTTAATATAACTTTCCTGGTGTAATCTCTCTCTGAAAGAATTCCTGCAAGCTTGCATTTATCAAGCACCAGTAATGCGCCTACTTTCTGTTCATTCATCATCCGTATTGCATCAATAACCAGTGTGTCAGGTGAAACAGAAAATATTTTATCGGTCTTGCTATTGAGTAATTGGTTCACTGTTGTTGTCATTATTAGTTTTCTCCCTTGCCGGGGGTATTCTGCCCCATCTAGATACTCAACCAATGAAGTCAGTATAGTTACCTGATATTTATGGTCAACTTCACAGGTTTTACATAAAAAACTTGCTCAATTGTCGTCCAATCGTGACACTATATTTGCTATTAAAATCAATACAGATACATTAACATTTGTAAAAAATTGAAACTATTTCATATTTGTCAGCGCAATAATTGTTGCACTGCATTTATTACCAAGAATAATTATATTTTCTATAAATAAAGGAATTCAATGAGTCATAAAATACCGGAAAAACTGGGCAAATATGAAATCCGGGAAGAAATCGACCGCGGCAGTATGGGGGTCGTTTATCTGGGGCATGATCCATATATCGATCGACAGGTTGCTATCAAAGTTGCCTTTCTTGATGCCCTCAACGATCCGGAATCCGGCGAACAATATCGTAAGATGTTTTTTAATGAAGCACATACGGCAGGGCTGCTTACTCATCCTAATGTTATTAATATCTATGACGCGGGTGTTGACGAAGACGATTGCTATATCGTTATGGAGTATGTTGAAGGCGGTAACACATTAAAGTCTCACTGTACTTCAGATAGTTTGTTACCAATAAACAAGGTCGTTGAAATTATTTTTAAATGCGCCAAGGCATTGGATTATGCCCATCGACAGGGTGTTGTGCATAGAGATATCAAACCTTCAAATATTCTATTTACCCCGGATCAGGATGTAAAAATCGGGGATTTCAGTATTGCCCATATCTATAACGCAGATGCTACAACCACGCAGATGGGCGGCATGATGGGTTCTCCCCGATATATGTCGCCGGAACAGCTTCGGGAACAACATGTTACTAACCAGACAGATATCTATTCATTGGGAGTCGTAATGTATGAGTTGTTAACGGGGAAACAACCCTTTCCGGCAGATAATTTTTCCAGCCTGGTTAACAAAATATTGAATGATGAAGCGCCGCCAATGGTTGATTTTCGTTCTGATATTCCTGATACGCTTAACGATATAGTCTTCAAAGCCCTGGAAAAGGATGTAAATAATCGCTATCCGATGGGACTTGATCTCGCTGCGGACTTGACCAAGGTTTTTGATTACCTCGAAAAACCGCAAGAAGATATCTCTGAACAAGAGCGATTCAATTCTGTTAAAAAACTGGAATTTTTTGCCGGTTTCCCGGATGCGGAAGTTTGGGAAATATTACGGGCCAGTTCCTGGCAGGATTATGGAGAGAATGATGACATCATCGTTGAGGGTGATATGGATGATTGTTTCTACATTATTGTGCAGGGCACTGTAGAGGTTATGAAGAATAATACAGTCATACGTACATTGGAAAAGGGCGATTGCTTCGGAGAAATGGGCTATCTGGCCAAGACAAAAAGGACAGCATCTATTAAATCCCGGGATACTACGTCTTTGATGAAAATAAATTCGACGGTCATTTCCCAGGTATCCCTGAATTGTCAGGTGCGATTTTTAAAGGTTTTCCTCCGTACCCTAATCTATCGATTGTCAGCAACAACCGAGAAAATTTCCCAGGATATCTGATTTTTTTCTATAAATTACTTGTAATATGAATGGTTTATGGCATATTTATGAGTATTATTATTAAGGGTTAACAAAATAGTCATATATTTTGTTCGGGGGGAGAGTCTTGAGAGCTCAATTTCAGACACTTTTATATAGTGTTCTATGTCTATATTTTTACTGCATGCCACAAATGGTTAATGCAATTGACTTTAATCAAGGTCATTTCCAGGGAAGTTGGGACACTACTTTGACTTATGGAAACCTTTATCGGGTTCAGAAAAGGGAAGCCAACCTGATTGGTATCGCAAATGGTGGTACCGCACGTTCAGTAAATGCCGATGATGGTAATCTGAACTATGATAGAGGATTGATCAGTAATACAGTCAAGTTTACAACTGAGCTCGATGCCTCATACAAGTCCACCGGAATTTTCGTACGCGGTTTCGGATTTTATGATGCTGAAGCAGATAACACAGAACGAACAGTTCTGGATCCAAAGGCTGAACGACTGGTCGAATCAAATCTGGTATTACGTGATATTTATTTATGGCAAGAATTCAACCTGGGTAGCGTGCCGGGTGAAATTCGTATAGGGGAACAGGTATTAAGTTGGGGTGAGAGTACCTTTATCCAGAACAGTATCAACACCATCAATCCTGTTGATGTCTCCAAATTACGAACACCTGGATCAGAACTTCGTGAAGCACTTGTTCCAGTCGGCATTGTTTCCGGATCATTGGGACTTACAAATAACATTTCTATCGAGGCTTTTTACCAATATGATTGGGAACAAACTGTCATTGATCCTACAGGTTCCTATTTTAGCACCACTGATCTTCTTGGTGATGCTGGAACATTTGCCGTAGGTTCAGGCCAGGGTTCTGTTATTGATTACCTGAGTTGTCCTGGCGTATGTACACCTCAATTTTTAAATGGTGCTGCAGGTAACGCGAGAACTGCGACAAGGACGGGCAATCGTGAGCCGGGTAATGGTGGGGAATACGGTGCAGCATTAAGATTATATGTCCCGCAGTTAAATGACACAGAATTCGGTTTGTACCATATCAACTACCATAGTCGTTTACCTATTGCGAATGCGATTATTGGTGCCGGGGGTGCGGCGGGTAATCTAACGGGCACTCAATACCTGGTAAGTTACCCGGAAGATATCCAGTTATATGGTATAAGCTTTAATACCCAGATAGGGAGTGTTGCTGTCCAGGGTGAATATTCGTTTAGGGAAGATGTACCGCTACAAGTCGATATCACGGAGATTCTTGCAGCCACGCTTTCACCCGCAGGTGTCCCAAGTCAACTGGGTAGTTTTGCCGTGGGTGATTTTGTTCCGGGACATGTCGAACGTAACGTCAGTCAGTATCAAATGACAGCGACAAAGATCTTTGGTCAAGTACTAAAGGCGGATCAAGCTGTATTGCTAGGAGAATGGGCGATTACCCATATCCATAATATGCCAAGCAAAACGACATTGTTATTTAATTCTCCGGGCATTCATTCATCAGGCAACCCTAATAATGCAGGTGCACTTGGCCACACATTGGAGGAACTAGATAATTTTCCTGACTCCACATCGTGGGGATATCGTATTGCCGGGCGACTCGAATATAATAATGCACTATTTAATGCAATTAATTTGCAACCCCGATTATCCTGGCGACATGATGTTTCGGGTATTACCCCCGGACCCGGTGGAAATTTTATCGCTGGGCGCAAGGATATTACGGTGGGTATACGAGCGATTTATCAAAATAAATTTGAAGCAGATATCAGTTATACTGGATTTTTAGGAGATAATCGCCAACATCTTTTGCATGATCGTGACTTTATGGCCTTTAATCTTAAATATTCATTCTAGGTTAAGGTAAACAATATGAATAAAAAAATTAACCTTGTCCTGTTTATATTATTATTTTTTTCAAACAGTTTATTTGCTGAAATTTCCAGTGAAGAAGTCAATCGTCTTGGTGTAGATTTGACGCCACTCGGTGGTGAAAAAGCAGGTAATGCTGATGGAACGATTCCAGCATGGAATGGTGGCTTAACCAGTCCACCCTCAGGTTATCAGGAAGGTAAACACTATATAGATCCTTTTCCAGGCGATGGAATTGAATACACAATAACGAATAATAATTTATCCGATTATGAAGATAAATTAAGCGAAGGGCATAAGGCTTTATTAAAAACTTATCCGGATACCTATAAGCTTAATGTCTATCAAACACGCCGTACTGCAGCCGCCCCGCAACGAATCTACGATGCAACCAGGCGAGTTGCGGTAACTGCAAATTTAACACCGGATGGTAATGGTGTAACTGGTGCAATAGAAGGTATTCCTTTCCCCATTCCAAAAAATGGTTTGGAAGTAATCTGGAATCATATTTTACGTTGGCGAGCAAACTATGCCGAACGAAATGTAGCACAAGCTGCACCAACACGTGGTGGTGATTACACACTGGTTCAATTTTCTGATCAGTTTAATATTCTTTATACCCAGGAAGGAATGACAGAAGAAAATATGAATAATATTGTTCTTTATTTCAAACAGGAAGTATTGGCACCTGCAAGATTGGCGGGTGGAATTCTCCTGGTCCATGAAACGTTAAACCAAAACAAGGAAAAACGTAAGGCATGGTTATATAACCCGGGCCAAAGACGTGTTAGACGAGCACCGAATGTAGCTTTTGATAATCCGGGTACAGCTTCTGATGGTATGCGTACCAATGATCAATTTGATATGTATAACGGCAGTCCGGAACGTTATGACTGGGAATTAATTGGTAAGAAAGAAATTATAGTGCCATACAATAATTATAGAATTTCAAGTCCAAGTCTTAAATATTCCGATATTCTTAAACCCCTCCATATTAATCAGGAACATCCGCGTTACGAACTACATCGCGTATGGGTTGTTGAAGCTACATTGAAAGAAGGCGAACGTCATATTTATAAACGCAGAACTTTTTATGTTGATGAAGATTCCTGGCAAATTCTAGTCGTTGATCAATATGATAATCGTGATCAGTTATGGCGTGTCTCTGAAGGAATGGCAATGAACTATTATGACGTGCCAAATCTTTGGACAACATTAGAAGTACATACCGATCTGCAAGCCGGAAGATATCTGGTCATAGGACTGGATAACGAAAGTACACCTTATAATTTCAACGTTAAATTTAATGATGGAGATTTTTCCCCTGCTGCATTACGTCGGGCGGGCAGGCGTTAACAAGTTTTTATAAAAGGCCTGAAACAGGATATATACATTCATATAAATAAATTATGAATGTTATTGATTAATGGTTCGCATTTATTATATCAATCTTAAAGTTATTCTGGTCCTTCTGGTTTGTAGTTTATCCGTATTTAATGTCTATTCAGAGCAATCCATAATTGCTCCACTAGCCAGTAAATCATTATTACTTGATTCAGATAATTATGCTGATTTGACCGTTGTTGTCGGTGAACGCGGTCATATCCTTTATTCAACCGATCAACAAACATGGGCACAAGCATTAGTAGAGGCCCGTTCTACATTAACAAGCGTATTTTTATTGGATGATAATACGGGGTGGGCGGTTGGCCATGATGCAGTAATCTTACGCACTATTGATGGTGCTAAAACCTGGCAAAAAGTGTTTAGTGCTGTTGAAGAGGAAGCACCGCTGCTTGATGTATTTTTTTGGGATAAATTTGCAGGAATAGCGATTGGTGCATACGGTTTGGTTTATTTATCAAATGATGGCGGACTAAGCTGGAAAAAAAGTGAATTGATAATAACAAATTTGACGGAGAGTGAAGATTTTAATGAGATTTATGATTTTCATTTAAATAATCTGGTTAATGCCAGTGATCATCATTTTTACATTGCAGCAGAGGCCGGACACATTCTTTTTTCAGATGATAATGCAAAAACCTGGCAGGATTTACAGTCTCCTTATCACGGTTCCTTTTTTGGTGTTTTATCAATATCGGAAGATGAAGTCCTGGTATATGGATTAAGGGGCCATCTGTATCGTTCAGAAGATGCAGGAACTAATTGGTCGAAGATTGACACGGGTACCAAAGAGATGTTGACCAATGCAATTCTCTTAGCAAATGGTGATATTGTCCTGGCTGGATTAGCTGGAACATTATTGCTAAGTCGTGATGAAGGCCAATCGTTTACAAAAATTAATCTCAAACAGCGCTATAGTATTTCATCGTTATTGGAGACTGATAAAGGTGATTTATTATTGACTACAGATGAAGGGATTAAAGTAGTTGCAGCTTCGTTGTTAAGAAGCCAATAGTAATAAAAATGAGCGAATCAAAAATAATTACAATAATTGAAAATTGTCTGTTTACAAAAAGACAATGGGTCATTGCCTTGTTTTCATTGATTACGCTTTTTATGCTGTGGTCAGCATCTAATCTCAAGGTTGACGCCGGATTCAGCAAAATGTTGCCATTACAGCATGAATATATGAAGACATTTGTTGAACACCGTGATGAATTTGGTGGCGCAAATAGAATATTGGTCGCTTTAGTAGTAAGAAATGGAGATATTTTTACGCCGGAGTTTTTTGACACTCTGAAGCTGGTTACAGATGAAGTATTTTTTATCCCTGGAGTTGACCGTACCAAGGTAAAGTCCCTGTTTACACCTAATGTCCGTTTTACCGAGGTTGTTGAGGACGGAATAGCCGGAGGTAATGTTATACCTGATGATTTTCAGAATACACCTTCTGATCTTCAACGAGTTAAGGAAAATATTAAAAAAGCCGGTGTTCTCGGCAGGCTTGTGGCAAATGATTTTTCTGCTGCGTTGGTCAGCGCACAGTTACTGGATATTAACCCTAATACGGGCGAAAAACTGGATTATGTTAAAGTTGCCGAACTTCTGGAAAATAATATAAGAGAAAAGTATTCAAATAATAATGTTGATGTCAGTATTGATTATCACATTATCGGTTTTGCTAAAGTTATTGGTGATATTACCTCTGGAGCCAAGCGCGTTATTTCTTTTTTTATTATTGCCTTTTTAATTACCAGCATACTGGTTTTTTATTATTCACAGGCCCTTTCAACTACCTTTATCCCTTTATTTTGTTCCCTGGTTGCGGTGATTTGGCAGCTTGGTTTGCTACCACTGATCGGTTTCGGGATAGACCCAATGTCGATATTGGTCCCGTTTTTAATCTTTGCTATAGCTATTAGTCATAGCCTGCAAATGATTAGTGCAATAAGAGCCGAAGTGTTTATGGGTTCAGACAACCTTGATGCAGCCAGAAAAAGTTTTAGAAAATTATTTATTCCCGGTTCTATAGCTTTATTAAGTGATTGTGTTGGCTTTATAACAATACTTTTAATCGAGATTGATATCATTCAGGAGATGGCAATAACAGCCAGCCTTGGTGTCGCAACTATTATATTCACCAACCTGTTCCTGTTACCGGTATTGGCATCCTATCTAAATTTGAAAAAATCTTATGTTAGGAAAATGAATAAACGCGCTGATATTCTTTTTCCGATTTGGAATAAATTGGCAGCTGTAACAGATAGAAGGTTTGCTTTACCGATACTGTCATTAACCATAATTTTATTCGTGTTTGGTTTCTGGAAAGGTGCGGATATAAAAATTGGTGATCTACATCGAGGGGTTCCCGAATTACATGGTGATTCTCAATATAATATAGATTCAGAGGTTATCAGTAACCGGTTTGCAATCGGTGTGGATGTTATTTCAGTTATAGCGGAGACTCCAAGCGAAGGCTGTGTTAATTACCAGGTAATGGAGATAATTGATCGTTTCGAATGGCACATGCGTAATACAGCAGGTGTCCAATCAGTAATCGGGTTACCAACGATTGCCAAACAGCTTAATGCGGGATGGAATGAAGGCAATCTAAAATGGCAGGTGTTACCTCGTAACCAATCTGTACTGACACAATCCGTTGCTTATGTCCCGACATCATCAGGTCTTTTAAATAGCGATTGCAGTGTGATGCCGGTACTGATCTTCACTGAAGATCATAAAGCAGAAACCATCGACACTATTATCGATAGTGTTGAACTTTTTAAGCTTGAAAATTCTTCTGATCTGGTCAACTTCAGACTGGCTACAGGTAATGTGGGTGTAATGGCAGCGAGTAATGAAGAAGTTAAATCAGCACAATTCCCTATATTAATGTATGTCTTTTCTGCAATTATATTGCTTTGCTTAATCACTTTTCGATCCATTCGCGGCACGTTGTGCATTATCATACCTTTAGTTTTGGTATCGGTATTGGCATATGCGCTAATGACGTATCTCGAGATCGGTCTAAAGGTAAATACATTACCTGTTGTTGCTCTGGGTGTCGGAATCGGTGTCGATTACGGGATCTATATATTCAGTCGTCTACAGGAATTTATAAATAAAGGAATGTCAATTAATCGGGCTTATTTTTATACGCTAGCGACTACCGGTTTCAGTGTCATTATTACCGGAATAACATTGGCTGTGGGGGTAATGACATGGATTTTCTCACCGCTAAAGTTCCAGGCAGATATGGGTATATTGTTAACTTTCATGTTTTTATTAAATATGTTGGCAGCGATTTTTTTATTACCTGCAATTGCCAGTATAGTTTTAAAAGTGAATAATAAATAATGGTGCCCTGAACAGGATTCGACAATTTTGACAGGATAAAAATTGGACCACGCGTTAGCGTGGCCCGTAGGGTGAAGACCATGGATGGTCTTCATCAGCCTGGGACCAATAATTTAATTCACAGGTTCAATTAATTGTTTTTAGAATAAACAAAACAGGAATAGTTAGAAATTAAAAAGGTTATGGTGCCCTGAACAGGATTCGAACCTGTGACCTTCCGCTTAGGAGGCGGACGCTCTATCCAACTGAGCTACCAGGGCAACATATGGTAAGAAATATATCACTAGTATCTTATCGTATTGATTGCGTTTTTATAATATTTTCCGGATGGATCTTGCCGGTGTTTAACTGGGGGTTTCTTTCTAAAAGGGCATACCATTCTATTTATTGGTAGATCATTTTTAATATGCCTGCATTTATAAATTATATATAGTAGATCTCTGACATTTAATTAAATTATAGAATTATGGGAAAAACAGCATTAATTACCGGTGTTACCGGACAGGATGGAGCCTATCTGGCTGAATTCTTGTTAGAAAAGGACTATGAAGTACATGGCATAAAACGTCGCTCGTCATTGATCAATACACAGCGAATTGATCACCTTTATCAGGATCCGCATGATTATGATCTCAGGTTCATTCTGCACTATGGCGATATGACAGATTCAACCAGCCTGATCAGGGTGATTCAGGAAGTTCAACCCGATGAAATTTACAACCTTGCTGCACAGAGCCATGTCGCTGTTTCTTTTGAAGAGCCGGAATATACTGCTGATTCAGATGCATTGGGTACATTACGAATCCTGGAAGCGATCCGAATATTGAACCTCGGCAACAAGACACGTTTCTACCAGGCATCTACATCCGAGTTATATGGCAAGGTCTTTGAGATGCCACAATCAGAAACAACACCCTTTTATCCACGTTCACCTTATGGTGTGGCCAAGTTGTATGCGTACTGGATTACAGTCAACTACCGTGAGGCTTACAATTTTTTTGCCTGTAACGGTATATTATTTAATCATGAATCTCCTGTTAGAGGAGAAACCTTTGTTACACGTAAAATTACCCGGGGTCTGAGTCGAATCAAACTGGGACTGCAGGACAAGATCTATTTGGGTAATCTCGATGCCAAACGTGACTGGGGACATGCAAAGGATTATGTCGAAATGCAATGGTTGATGTTACAACAGGACCAGCCGGAAGACTTTGTAATAGCGACTGGTGAACAGCATTCTGTCAGGGAATTTACGGAAATTGCTGCTAATGAGATTGATATAGAACTACACTGGGAAAACGAAGGAAAAAAAGAGATTGGCCTGGACCAGAATGGTAATACTATTGTAGCTATAGATGAACGTTATTATCGACCAACGGAAGTTGAAAGCCTGTTGGGTGATGCAAGTAAAGCAAAAGAGAAACTGAACTGGACCCCGAAGATAAAGTTCAGTGAACTTGTTAGTGAAATGATGCAATCGGATATTCAGCTGGCCGAGCAGGAAAAACTGCTTATACATAATAATTAAAATAAATACTGATGGACGCCGGTGCAAAAATATATATCGCTGGTCATAATGGCCTGGCGGGTTCTGCAATCAAGCAAAAAATGGAAGAGAATGGTTATAATAATCTTATCTTTCGTACAAGTAGTGAACTGGATTTGCGTGTACAGAAGGACGTTGATTCATTTTTTAAGGAAGAGAACCCCGAATATGTAATCATCGCGGCAGCCAGGGTTGGTGGTATTAATGCCAATAATAGCTTTCCTGCGGATTTCATTTCAGATAATTTGAAAATCCAGACGAATGTTATTGATGCTGCCTATCGAAATGGTATCAGCAAGTTATTATTTCTCGGTTCCACCTGTATCTATCCCCGCGAATGTCCGCAACCGATAAAAGAAGAATATTTTCTAACAGGTCCTTTGGAAGAAACCAACCAATGGTATGCAGTAGCCAAGATAGCCGGTATTAAACTATGCCAGGCCTATCGCCGACAGTATGGTTTTAATGCTGTAGCGGTGATGCCAACAAATCTTTACGGTCCAAACGATAATTTTGATTTGAAAACTTCACATGTTTTACCGGCATTAATAAGAAAGTTCCATGAGGCAAAAGTCGACGATAGACCCGAAGTAACCGTGTGGGGTAGTGGGAAACCCAGGCGGGAGTTCCTTTATATAGAAGATTTTGCTAATGTGATTTTATTTTTGTTAAAACACTATGATGATGAAGAGATCATTAACGTAGGTGTCGGTGAGGATATAACCATTGCCGATCTGGCAAGTTTAATTGCTGATGTTATTGGATATAAAGGTAGTATTACTTATGATCCAGGTATGCCGGACGGGACACCTAGAAAACTAACTGATGTGAGCAAGTTACACTCACTAGGTTGGCAGGCCGGGACATCATTGCGAGACGGCATAAGCAAAACCTATAACTGGTATCAAACTAACCTTTAATTTCGGGAATCAGAAAATGAAGTTATGTCCGGTAATCCTGGCAGGTGGTGGTGGCACCCGTTTATGGCCATTATCAAGAGAGCACTATCCAAAACAGTTTTTATCTCTGTTCGATAATTATTCACTACTGCAAAATACATTATCAAGGCTTGATGGACTATCACAAGTCATTGATGTTTGCGACCCAATAGTTATCTGTAATGAAGAACATCGTTTCCTTGTTGCAGAGCAGTGTGCTCAAATCAAGAAAAATGTAAATAAAATTATTCTGGAGCCAAAAGGGCGGAATACCGCTCCTGCCTTGACAGTTGCATCGCTAGATCTGATTAAACAGTATGAAGATGTCGTAATTATTATGATGCCGGCAGACCATCTTATTACCGAGGTCGAGTCTTTCCATGAAGCTATAAATGTTGCATTTGATATAGCGCAACAGGGTTTTCTGGCTACATATGGTATCAAACCTGATAAAGCTGAAACAGGATATGGATATATTCACAAAGCTGATCAAATCCGGGAAATAAACGGGCTCTCTGTATATAAGATCAATAGCTTTACAGAAAAACCTGATGTTGCAACTGCTGAAAAATATTTAGCCTCGGGTAATTATTTCTGGAATAGTGGCCTGTTTATCATGAAGGCCACAATCTGGATTGAAAATATAAAATCTCTCCAACCTGAAATTTACTCTAGCTGTGAGTCTGCTTATCTGGATGGAATGGTTGATGGCTTATTTTATCGCCTTAACGAGGACGCATTTCTAAAATGTCCAAATGATTCAATAGATTATGCGGTAATGGAAAAACTTTCAGAGCAGGGGCATGAAAAATTAAGCGTAATCCCGATCGATATTGGTTGGTCAGATGTTGGCGCATGGAGTTCTGTTTGGGAACTAAAAGACAAGGATGATAATGATAATTCCATAGAGGGTGATGTGATTACAGAGCAGACATCAAATTGCATAATCCGGAGTGAGCGTGGGCTGATTACGACAATTGGTTGTGAAAACCTGGTAATCATAGACAGTGATGATGCGATTATGATTGCTGATAAAAATAAGGCGCAGGATGTTAAAAAAATCGTTGAAATGCTAAAAACTGAAAATAGAAGTGAATCTTTAAGCCATAGAAAGGTCTACAGGCCATGGGGCAATTATGACTCGGTAGACAACGGGTATAATTTTCAGGTTAAACGCCTTACGGTTAATCCTGGTAAAAAGTTGTCGTTACAATTGCACCATAAGCGGGCTGAGCATTGGGTTGTTGTTAAAGGTATAGCCACTGTGACTAAAGGCGAGGATAAATTTGAATTACAGGAAAACGAATCTACATTTATCCCTGTAGGTACGAAACATCGGCTTGAAAATGCAACGGAAAATATTCTGGAAATTATAGAGGTACAATCAGGTTCTTATCTGGGTGAAGATGATATCGTTCGATTTGATGATGATTTTGGACGCCACTGAAAGAAGATATAGATTTTGACTATATTTAAATGCACGAAACATTACCTTATCTTAATAAGTACAATTTTCCCGCTATCAATAGAGGAAGATTGCAGACCTTACAGATTAATGTTGGTTTAAAATGTAACCAGCAATGTGTTCATTGCCATGTTAATGCCAGTCCTCACCGAAAGGAAATGATGTCAAATGAAACGATCAGTTCAATAAAATCGTTTCTATCAACTAAAGCTGTCGAAACCCTGGATATTACTGGCGGAGCACCTGAATTACATACACAATTCAGAGAGCTTGTCAGTTTTGCCAGGACAAACAACATTCATGTTGTTGATCGTTGTAATTTAACAATACTTGAAGAGCCGGGTATGGATGATCTGGCCGCGTTTCTGGCAGATAATGAAGTAGAAATTATTGCATCTTTGCCTTGTTATTCCCTGGATAATGTTGATAGGCAACGTGGTAAAGGTGTATTCGAAAAAAGCATCCGCTCATTGAGGCAACTGAATAGTATAGGTTACGGTAAGCCTGGAACAGGTCTTATACTAAATCTGGTCTATAATCCTCAGGGACCAAGTCTGCCTCCATCCCAGGTTGAACTAGAAGATGCGTATAAACGTGAATTAAAGGAACAGTTCAATATTGTATTTAATCAACTTTTTACATTATGTAATATGCCGATCCAGCGGTTTGGCAGCATGTTGATTTCAAATAATCAATTAGATGATTATATGGACTTGCTAAAACGATCACATCAGGATTCCAATCTCGAGAATGTCATGTGTCGAAATTTACTTAGTGTCGATTGGCAAGGATTTATTTATGATTGTGATTTCAATCAAATGTTGGGTATAAATATAAACGATAAATCAGAACCTGTTCATATATCCGAGATTACTCATATGAATCTTGAAAGTAATGAGATTGCAGTGCGTGATCATTGCTATGCATGTACAGCCGGACAGGGCAGTAGTTGTAGTGGTGCCTTGACCAGCAAACATTAAAATTATAATAAATATTTTCGTTTAATTTTCTATTAGCTTTAAATATGAAGCTTTCAATAATAATTCCGGTTTTAAATGAAGAACAACGTATAGGTTCCTGTCTTACCAGGCTCAGAAATTTACCTTGTTCTATTCATGAAATTATTGTTGTTGATGGTGGAAGTCAGGATAACTCCATGCAAATAGCCACCCCACTCTGCGATTATATGTATCGGTCTCCAGCATCCCGTGCGTTACAAATGAATTTGGGCGCAAAACATGCCACAGGAGATTTCCTGCTTTTTTTACATGCAGATAGCTATTTTTCCGAAAGTATTAGTCATTTTTTGCAGGCTTATACATCAAATGATTTTATCTGGGGACGTTTCACTATTCGGCTTTCAGGGACATCCTGGCTATTTCGTATGATTGAAAAATGTATGAATCTTCGTTCTAGGTTAACTGGTATAGCAACGGGCGATCAGGCAATTTTTATAAACAGGAAATTATTTGATCAAGTTGGTGGCTACCCGGAATTGGCATTGATGGAAGATGTTGCAATAAGTAAGTGCCTTAGGAAAATATCCAGGCCTGTATGTCCAGGTATTGAAGTAGAGAGTTCAAGCCGAAGATGGGAAGAGAACGGAATAATCAAGACCATTTTAAAAATGTGGTTATTTCGACTACTTTATTTTTTTGAATTTGATACACACAAACTGGCAAAATATTATCATTAATATAATGGGCAAAGGAGTCGCCATCGTTTTTACCAAAGCGCCTGAAGCAGGAAAGGTAAAAACCCGTCTGATCCCGGGTATTGGTAGTAATAGAGCAACAAATATATATAAACAATTATTAAAAAAGACCATACATACAGTCCGTAAATCTGATTTATCAGAAATTCATTTATATATAGATGGAAATATAAACCATTCCTTTTTTAGGGAAATTCGCAGAAGACGTCCAGTCAGGCTCTATCAACAACAGGGTAACGATCTTGGACAACGGATGTTTCGGGCTTTCCATAAAGTGTTAAAAAAATATTCATATGCTATTTTGATAGGTAGTGATTGTCCCGGGTTATCAACTGCTGATTTAAACCAGGCAAAAGAATCACTTGCGCAGGGTATGGATATTGTTCTCGGTCCTGCAAATGATGGTGGATATTATTTAATCGGCTTGTCCAAAAATGATGTTAGATTATTTAATAAAATTCATTGGGGAGGCTCGACAGTATTTGATGACACAATGTCACGTGTTGAGCAACTGGGATGGCAATATTCAATATTAGCTCAACACTGGGATCTGGATCGAACAGCAGATTTACTGGCTTATATTAAATTAAGAAATACGGGTGCAACTATTTATTAAATCACTATCCTTGTATCGGCGCGTTTAATCTTTTTTATTATAACTCTATCAAGAACAGCAATCGGGTGCTCAGGTTCATGTTGATCGGTTAAATATCTGCATCAAAAACAATGTTAAAATTATGCAGGTTTAAATTCCAGTCGTACAACTTTTCTAATCGGGTTAAGAAATTCTACCTGACATTGATCAGCCGATTGATTAATAATTTTGAAGTTTACGTTGCCTTCATTGGATGTGGCAACAATAGAATAATTCCCTTCAACAGGATGAAAAAAATTAATAGCTATATCCCGATAACTTTTATCTGTAATGGATGTGATATTACGACAATCCAGGATGGCTATTGAATCGAATAGTTGAATTGAAACGAATGTGTTTTTTTCTTTTCCATATCCCGGTTGAGAGTGCACAACTATTTCACTTTCCCCACTGACATGAACATCTTTTACAAAAGATAAAATAGTATTTTCACCATCCAGTTCTATTGAATATTCTTTGGGTTTATAAAAAATAAGTTTTATAACAACAAAAATTATGATTATTGCAATTACGGAAAAAATGAGTGCAAATAACCATGCAAATAAACTGAAAGACCAGATTGTAACCAGAAGCGATGCAACACCAGCGCCGATAGCAATATTTTTATCACCTACGTAATCAACAATATTTTGCACTATACCCTTAATAGACATGCCGGGGTGATATATACGAGAGAGTGAGATCTTGAGTTTGCCCAGTAAGCCTTTTACTTCGTTCAGGTGTAAATTATTACCATTCGCCATTTTACTCTCCACAAGATTGCCTTTCGGGACATTTGCCAGGGTTCAATGATACCGGTTTCTTACTCTTTTGATCCAACCTCGCAGGCTTGTTTAACGGTAAAAATCGGATTCAAATTCGGGATCTTGACTGAAACCAGCAGAAAATTAGCCGATTTTTGGCATGGCTAATGCCAATAAACATAATAATGATTTCTTGCCGTTGCAAGCCTAAAGATAATTCTTTACTCTTCGCAAGCTCGTAAAAACAGAATTGATTCATTCTATAATTTCAAATACGAAGACGCCTGCAAGGATGTACGGAATAATGGTTGAAGGAGAATCGACAAAGTCGGTTTATGGATCAGGTAGTAATAAAAAGATTTGGAATTTTAATATATGGAGAGGTGTCCGACAAATTTGTCGGGAACAAATTTGGACATTGTCACTTGTGACAATGGTACGAAGTACCGAGGCACAGGATGTGCCGAGTCAATGGTTGAAGGAGAACCGACGAAGTCGGTTTATGGATCAGGTAGTAATAAAATAGATTTGGAATTTTAATATATGGAGAGGTGTCCGAGTGGTTTAAGGAGCACGCCTGGAAAGTGTGTATACGTTAATAGCGTATCGAGGGTTCGAATCCCTCTCTCTCCGCCAAATATAAAAATACCCGCTTAAAGCGGGTATTTTTATATTTGCAGAAAGAGAGGATTTGGTGAGAACCCTTTGGTTCGACAAATCGTCAGGACACCTACACGGATGTAGGTGATAGAGCGAAGCAGGAGCCAGAGCCGCATAGACGATTTGCACATTGCGTTAGCAATGCCTGAAAGGCGAGCTACATGGATGTAGCGAGTGAATCCCTCTCTCTCCGCCATATAAAAGATAAACCC
>JANQJZ010000037.1 GCA_028281365.1 Gammaproteobacteria bacterium
AGGTGTTGGTAACAGCTCTGGCTTGATCGCAAATGGATATCTGGCCCGTGTTCCACGTGATGGTAACACCGAACCAGTTGAAGCCTTCAGCCATTATGCTCTGGCTTATCACATCGGTAATGATGATGGTTCAGGCGGTGGTACAGCCGACGATGGCATTATGACTGCTGGTGAAGCGCTTGCTGAAGCACGTCTGGTCGGTGTTGTCGATGCTGGTGGTGATTCTTATAACGAAGAAATCCTGGAAGCAGCTGGTCTTGAGGACGAAGACGGCTAAGTTCAGGTTGTTTGGTATAAAAAGTGTTTAATACCAAATACAGTTTTGTGGGTGGCCTGAATCTCGGGCCACCCACATTTACATAATAACTATAACGATAAAGGTAAAGTTGGCATGAAGGGCATGCAGCACATCATCAAACAAACAGGGTTCACGTTGATTGAACTGCTGGTTGTCACATTCATTTTAGCTATTGTTGGTGGTGCTGTTGTTGTTGCTCTTGGTCCAGACTTTGTCGAACAACAGGAACAAACTGCAACAAATTATGAAATGGACCAGGTGCGCGATGCCGTGCTTCGTTTCATGCAAGATAATCCCACTCATGATTTAACAACAACAACTCGTTGTACTCCTGCCGATGCCTCTTTTCTACGACAAGATGGCTACGATAATGATTGTGACAATACTGATGAAGGCACGATTAATACCTGGGACATAAATTATCGTTTAGGTTGGCGTGGACCTTACATGTCTAATCCTGGTGCAACGACGTCAGATGAAATTGATACCGATATTGGTTTTGATGGCGATGAAACAACACCAGGCACACCTGGTGTATTACAAACTAACGTACCGGTAATTCTCGATGCCTGGAACCAACCGTATTATTTTTTTGATCTGAATGATACAGACGTCGCACGTATCGTCAGTACCGGTCCTGATTTAGACTATGACAGTTACAATAATGCCGTCACTGCAGGCTCTGAATGTGTTGCAGAAGACGATGATGTCGTATTGTGTTTGAGGTAAGTAGTAATGCGTTTAACTTATCATCAATATGGATTTACATTACTCGAACTTGTTCTTGTATTATTCATACTCGCTATTTTAACAACAACGGGTTTGACGTTTATAGAAAATGAAGACAGCCAGTTACGTTTGGATGAATCACTGAATAAACTCGATTTAATTACCGATGCACTATTAAAAGAACGTGTGCATAGAAATAGTACCGTTTATGCTGGTTTTGTCACCGATAATGGTTCTGTACCACCAGATTCTGATCTTAATGCATTAACTGCGAGTGACACGACCTGGTCACTGGACACAGGGAATGAATGGATCAGTTATAGTGTTATCACACCTTATTATTACAATATTGATGGTGTCGGTGTCACCCAGCAATTGGACGATACCAATAACCCGGAATTCAATCTTTATAAAGGTTTCAGAGGTCCATATCTAACGGCTGGTGTAGATACCAATGGTGAGTTCAGGGATGGATGGGGTCAACAATATACTGTGTTCGCTTCTGCAGGTGGACATAGTTTTGACTATACCTTTGAAGGTGATGGTGCGGCGGTACCGAATTCATTTTTTGGATCAGAGATAACAAGATCACTGGCCGAGGACGAATGGACTATTGCGCCATCGGCGTTAAATATAACCATTAATAATAATTCAGGTGCCAATGATAATGTAAATTTGGCGGTGGTTGTCTTTATCAATGATGCCGTTGCCAATGAAGAAGATCGATGGGTGACTTTCCATTTTGATGCAAATGAAACCATAAATGATGGTAATAACTTTAACTCAGCAGCTGCGACATGGGAGGTTAATGGTAATACATTGACTGCAGCTGACCGAGTACCTGCAGGAGAACATCTGGTTTTATTGATCGATGGAGATATTACAGGTGGTGCCATAGACGGTGTTGCAGAGATTGATGATTCTCTTCGGTTTACGGTTTTTGCCGGTGCCGCTAATCAACCGGAAATTAATCTGGAGATTCAATAATCATGGTCAGTCTGAAACGGTTTATTAAAAAGAAGACGCGCAGTCTCGATAAGCCATTATTGGTCTTAATGAGTGATGGTTTCGGGTTGTTAGCGACTGTGGTAGATAATCGTGAAGGTGAAATCACTATCG
Organism: Gammaproteobacteria bacterium; assembly: GCA_028281365.1. Taxonomy (GTDB): domain Bacteria; phylum Pseudomonadota; class Gammaproteobacteria; order Eutrophobiales; family Eutrophobiaceae; genus JANQJZ01. The sequence continues at coordinate 2,147 of JANQJZ010000037.1, forward strand.
TTGCATCAGCCAGGTCCGGCCTGTATGAACCTGAAGCTGCGCTCGCTGAGGTATTTGGCCAGCTAAGTGTGACGTTTGGCAAGTTACCTAAAGAAACCATCTTGTTGCATGCCCATGCTGTACCTTCATTGCTTGAATTATCGATTGAGAATATCGAAACCATAGAGCCGGAAAAATTGAATGAACTGGTCCGTTGGGAGATGGATTCTGTCTTCAGTGATTTGGTCCCGCATGACAATCTGGGATGGTTAATGATTGGTCTTGGATTTATAACAGAACAACAACGTGATGATCTAATCAGAAAAATGACTGTTGAAAATACTCAAAATAGAAAAAAATTACGTTTTGGCGATCTGGCAATTGCAGAAGGATATATTAATCGAAACCAACTTGAACAATGTCTGAAATTACAGGATCAATTGCAACTTCAAAATCAACGTATCAAATGTGGCTGGTCAAGTTTTGACATTAATAATAATAAACGTTGGTTGGCGACAGCTATGAATGATTCTATCCATGAAAAATGGATTACAGCCCTGAAATCTGTATCCGCAAAAGGAGCGTTAGGAAAAACACATTTAAAATCCTATTATCCCTATGTCGGTGCCGGATCTTCACAGTTATTTGCAATCTTTTCAGATGAAAATATATATGTGCTCGAATTACATCGTCCTTACCTTGCATTACTTACTTATCGAAATGGTTGCCTCATTGATAGTCTTGTTCTTGAGTGTAGCAATGATACGCCGCAACTCAATGATGTAGAAACATTGCTTAATAATGCCGATGTATCCGAAGGATCTGATATTTATACAACGGTGACCCATGCCGATCGAAATGATTTACGTGAAAATCTTGAAAGTCTGACATTATTCCATTTTAAGCACCTTGAAAGAGAAGTCGTAATCCCGACTCAATTAGCAAGTGATGTTTCCAGCGCAGAAGCGATTATGATCTTTGGCGCAACGTTTAATTATTTGAGCAGAAGCCATCAATTGATGGTGCCCGTCCAAGGTGCTAATCCACCTCCTCCTCTATATAAACGTCCTCAGACAAAGGTTGCTGCAATTGTTATGCTCTGTGCATGTGTGTTTGGTGGCATTGAGGGTGGTTTTGCCTGGAAGATACATAAAACACAGGCAAAGTTAGATGGTGTAAAGGAAAAAATAAAGTTGCATGAGGATTTGAAAAAAGATTTAAAAGACTCCAAGAAAGCTCAGGCTAAATATGAAATTTTAATTGCAGAACAATCTGGAATGGCTGAGTTAAAAAAGCTCATGGAATCGGTGCTGGTTTCCAGAAAAAACTTTATGGATCAATTTCTGGATATGGTTGTATTGAATATGAATGACAATTTAATTTTAGATTCAATCACTGAAAATCGCTGGAATGAATTTGTAATTGATGGTTGGTCGGTGGATCAGGCATCAGTTGAATATTTTAACCAGGGCCTGGCACGAGACCTGGCTGTGTGGGATATGGAGATTACAGAAAACCCGAGCGAATTGACTCGTAGTAATAAAGGTTTTACCGGATACAAGTTTAAGTTCGTCATTAAAAAAATACCATCAGCTTTGAGTGACCCCTCTATAGACATTGTTACAACAGGAAATACTGTCCCATGAAGTATTTTGAAGGAAAATCTACCCGAGAAAAGGTATTGATAATTGGACTGGTAGTAAGTCTGGTTTTTAGCCTATATGTAATTACGCGTGTCAACACATTTAATAAAGAAATTACCCGTCTTGATAAAATTTATAAGAAAGATGCCAAGAAACTAAAAGACTTAAAAAAGAAGACCGGAAATATAAAACCTTCAGTAGAAATTTTAAGAGAGGTTAAAAAGCTTGAGGAAAAGCTAGAGGTTGAAAGGCAAAACCTGGCCGGGTTTGATATTAAATTTATTAATCTCAGAGATACTCAGCTTATGCAAGATCATATCAAGAATATTACATTAGCTGCAGAAAAAAACCAGTTGAGAATTCTAAGCAAGCAAAATGAGTTGAGGCCGTTGGCGTCGATTATGGGGAAAGAACTTAAACAATTACATTCTCAACCAAATGCTAAGAAAAAAGTGGTTAGAAAATCAAAAAAACAAAAACAACAGCAACAAAATACTCTAAAAACCGGAGCAGCTCAAAGTAAATTACAAAGAACCATGTTTCGACTTAAACTTCGAGGCACATTTAATTCTGTTTATGATTTTATTAATGACTTGGAGGATTTTGAGTATAGTGTGCTCATTACCAAGTTATCCATGACGGCCGACAATGAAAATACATACAACGGTCTGCGTCTCGTTATTACTGATATCACTTTTGCAATCTAGTTATGGAAAATTCATCATTTCAAACTCTATTAAGAGAACTCACAAACCATGGTGGTTCCGACCTGCATTTGTCAAAGGGATTTAAACCTTCTATTCGTCAGCATGGGGATATTGTTACATTTGAAAGTATGTCTGAACTAAAGGATATAGAACTAGAAAAACTAGCAACATTGCTTCTCAATGATGAACAGTTTGAACATTTAAAACAACAACGTAGTTTTGACCTAGGTTATACAAGTGAAGATGAAGAACGTTATCGTATCAATATATATCATGAAAGAGGTGCTATAGCCTTTGCCATCCGTTGGCTAAATGGACAAATATTAACAATTGAAGAGATGAATCTTCCTTCACAATTACGTAAGTTACCAACGCTTAAAGATGGACTGGTTTTAATGACAGGAGCGACGGGTAGTGGTAAATCAACTACCTTGGCTAGTGTCATTAATACAATTAATGAGACCCGTCCATGTCATATATTGACTATCGAAGATCCAATTGAATTTGTTCATCATAATAAGCTTGCCATTGTGCACCAGCGTGAGTTGGGTTTGGATGTGCCATCATTTGCAGATGCGATGCGTGGTGCATTACGTGAAGATCCAGATGTAGTGCTTGTAGGTGAAATGCGAGATTTGGAAACCATGCGAGCTGCTTTGATGGTAGCTGAGACGGGGCATTTAGTATTTTCGACTTTACATACTAATGATGCCGTTGGTGTGATTGACAGAATGATTAGTGCCTTTCCAGGTCAGGAACAAGCTAATGTTCGTGCTCAACTTTCAACAGTATTACGTACAGTAATTACTCAAAGACTAGTCAAAAATATCAATGGCGATGGTCGTGTTCCAATTAATGAGATCTTATGGGTCAACCATGCTGTAGCTCATTTAATTAGGGAGCATAAGCCGGAACAGATCCGTTCGGTGATGGAAACAGGAATGGATGTCGGCAATATGACGTTGGATCATGCCATTGCTGATCGAATTATTAATCAACAGATCAGTATGGAACAAGGACTTGAAATTACAGAGCGTCCTGAACAACTAAAAGAACTCGTAAATATGAAACGAAATTCATTACCACGGGCGAAAGTCAGGTAAGCATTATGATTAAGGAAAAAGCAATGCTGCAGGCTGCTGTAAGTGAAGGATTGTTAAGTGAGCATGATATTAGTAAGGCTAAAATGATTGCGCGCCGTAAACAGCAGGATCTGTTAACTACTTTGGAATACTCACATAGGATACCTCAAGCCAGTTTTTACCGCGCGTATGCAGAGTACCATAAAATTAAGTTCTTAAAGGCCGCAGAATTAACGCCAAATGTTAAGGTTGCTAAAAAATGCGGTTTTAGCATGTTGAAATCGCGAAAAATTTTCCCGGTATCAATCAATGATGAAGAGAACAAGATTCATATCGCTTGTTCAGAGGCGCCTGAAAGCAGTTTAAAACGTCAAACTGAAAAAACTCTCGGAAATTCTATTGAATATTATCTTGCCGATGAGCGAGCTATAGAAACAGCTTTATTAAATATAGAACCCATACTAAATCCATTAGCGGATGTTTCTACTGAATCTGATGATTTTGATCCTGTTAATGAGATCAACCAAATACTAGACCAAGCCTATTTACATCGTGCATCGGATGTACATTTTGAACCATTAAAAGAACAAATGATGGTCAGGATTCGTGTGGATGGCAGATTACAGGAATTATCCAATCGTTACAGTATAGATGATGCTGCAGCTTTACTAAGTCGTATAAAAGTACTGTCAAAACTGGATATAGCAGAAAATCGTATCCCTCAGGATGGTGCAATGTCGCATCAAATTGAAAATGATTTTGAATTTGATATTCGTGTTGCAACCATGCCAGCAAGATTTGGAGAGCGGGCCACATTACGTTTGCTTGGAACAGAGGCTAAATATTTCAGTTTAAAACAACTGGGTATGGCAGATGATCAACTAGAACAGTTTCGCAAAGCGATCCAGTTACCATATGGGATGATTTTATTAACCGGCCCAACAGGTAGCGGTAAATCAACAACCTTATATGCTGCATTAAAAGAAATTAATTCGTCGGATATTAATATACTTACTGCTGAAGATCCGGTTGAACAACCGATTGAAACGATCTCACAATTACAAGTGGGTGTTAAAGTCAATTTTGCCGGTGCTCTTCGTAGTTTTTTACGGCATGACCCGGACGTGATTATGGTTGGTGAGATTCGAGATGGAGAAACTGCGGACGTTGCGATGAAGGCAGCGATGACAGGCCACCTTGTTTTTTCAACGTTACATACTAACACTGCGGTTGCCTGCGTAAATCGATTGAGAGATATCGGTGCAGAGACTTATCTAATCGCATCAACCCTGATAGCAGCGATTGCACAACGACTGGCAAGAAAATTGTGTATGCGTTGTCGAATACCTTTTGAAATACCTGAGCATCATAAAAACCAGTTGTCTCTTGATGAAAATGAATTAGATAACTTATATGCTCCATCAGGTTGTCCTCATTGTTCTGGCACAGGCTATCAAGAAAGAATCGCTTTTTTCGAAACACTATGGATTGATGAAGATGTTAGAGAGGCGATTACTCGACATGCCACTGAAGATGAGATTATAAAAATAGCCAAGAATTACAATAGTATTGCTACAGATGGCAGAAAAAAATTTATCGATGGATTAACAAGTTTGGAAGAATTACAACGACTGGCGATTGCGATATGAGCACATTTAAATACACAGCACTGGATGAAAAGGGCCAGGAGAAAAATGGATATATCCAGGGTGATGACCAAACAATCGTTGTACAACAGTTACGGCAACGAGGTTTGCATGTATTAAAAATAAGAGAAGATGATGAATCAAAGTTACAAAGAGAGATAAGTAAAAAAGATGCCTGGACAGAACTTTCCGAATTATTGCCAGTATCAACTTCAGACAAAGTTTTTTTCTTCAAACAACTTGCATTAATGTTACGTTCTGGTCTCTCAATTACTGAAGCATTCGATATTATGGTTACTATGCAGCGGGGAAGAATGCGACTGATATGTGCAGATATAAATAACATGATTAAAAAAGGAGACTCTTTCTCAGAAGCAATGGAAAAGTATACCAAGGTATTTTCAAATCTGGCAGTACAGATGATTCGTAGTGCAGAAACGAGTGGAGAGATAGATGTCTCATTAATGCGGATCGCTGAGTATATCGAACACAAAGCACAACTCAAAAGCCAGGTAAAATCTGCAATGATGTACCCGTCATTTACCCTATTGGCAGCCGGAGGCGTATTTCTTTTCCTTGTGGTTTATATCATGCCCAAGTTTGAAGCATTTATCTTGAACTCAGGAAGTCAACCACCACCATCCACTCAATTCATGATTGACCTTGGAAATTTTATTTTGGGCAACTGGTATTTTATTATTGCCGGACTAATTATTTTAATAATCAGTTTTATCATCTTTTATCGCAAACCAAAAGGCAGACATGTCTTTGATACAGCTGTTTTATCTGTACCAGTTGTTGGTTCTACGATAAGTTCTGCTTCCATGGCCCAAATTAGCTGGGGATTAAGTCTATTGTTAAAGAGTGGCATCCCTGTTGTAGAGTCACTCAGAATAATTTCCGACATGATGGGCAATAAATTGATATCTGAAAATATAGATTCTGCCTCGAATGAAGTATTACATGGTAAGGACCTAGCAAGTAGTTTTGATCGTGCAGCAATAACAACTTTGTTACAACAACTCATGGTAGTTGGAGAAAGATCAGGAAATTTGGTCAAAATTATGGATGAGGCATCAAATTATTACGAAGACGATTTACGTTCAAAGACTCAAATGTTAGCAAACCTGGTCGAGCCTATTTCAATCGTTCTTATCGGGGGAATTGTTGGATTTATCTATTATGGTTTCTTCAAGGCCGTCTTGGCTATTTCGACGGGAGGTGGCTAAGTTGAACAAGATGTCAAAATTATTTTTAATTTCTATTTTCTCTTTGTCATCTGTCTATGCAAATGATGAAAAAAATGAAAATGCTCTTGATTCGTTTAAAAACGTCATTGATACATTTAGTGAAAGCAAAGAACTTCGGGAAGAAACACTGAAAGATTATGGTTTCGAGGAAAATAATTTAAAAGATCAAATCGATCAGCAAGTCGATAACTTCAATATTAATAAATTTACTGACCGTGTAAAACGATTTGCAAGGGATAATATTCCGAATGTAAATATTGATGTTCAAGCAAATGTAGATGAACCGTCTATACGTGATCCATTTAATTTATCAGGTCAGTCTGGAATTCAGCGATCAGGTGGAGGTTTTGGCACGTCATTTTTACCAAGCATCGGTAACTCTGATATACCAGCATTAAAGCTTCGGGGTGTGATTACGCCATCAACCGATGAACCTGAAGATCTACTTGCCCTTTTAGAAGTAGATAAAAAAGATGTCTATATGGTCAAAGTGGGAGATGAGATCAGTTATGACCCTAGAAATCCAAATGCAGCAATAAAAATAATAAAAATAAACCGACTTACTGTAACGGTACAGGCAGGTAGTCTGGGTAATGTGCTCATTATTAGGTAACTGTTATGAAGAACTCAGTATTAATTATTTGTATCTCATATTTAACAATATTGGTATCTACCTGGGTGCCGGTGTTGGCCGAGGATACCATACAGGTACAGAGATTTGATAATGATGAGAAATTATTTGAATTGGAATTTAAAAATGCCCGATTGGGGGATGTAATCCGTGTACTGGCAGAACAAACCGGTACTAATGTTATAGCAACTCGATTAGCAACTGAAAAACTAGTCAGTATCTATTTAAAGGATGTCAATTTAAAAGAGGCAGTAGAATCAATTTGCCGTATAACAGGTCTTTGGTATCGGCAGAGTTATGAAAGTGGCACTTTCAGGATAATGACAATTGAAGAATACAGTAAGGATCTTGTTGTACACCAGGATGATGAGATCCGGGTATTTGAATTATTGAACCCAAATGTCCAAATCATTGCTCAAACTATTGAAGATATTTATGGCAGTAGAGTTATTCTATCATTGGGTCTGGATCCAGCGCAGGAACAAAATTTTAGTACTGCTACGGGTGGTGGATTTGGTGGTGGTGGTTTTAATCGTGGTGGTGGCAGTAGTAGTCGGGGCAGTTCTCGGGCTGGAATAGGAGGAAGACGTGGAGGTGGTAGATCTGGTGGTACCGGTGGTATTGGTGGTAGCCGTGGTGGAAGTAATTTAACTTCGTTATCAAGCGAACAACTTACTAATAAAGCCGCTGAATTTGAGGAAGATGAATTAACAGTCGATCAAATTGCGACTATTACTGAACAATCCGGAACCAATGTGGTTGACACTAACCTGGTTAGTGATATTACTTCGCGCCAATCTCCAATATATGTAACAGCAAATAACGAACATAATATGATCGTTGTTCGTACCGGTGATCGTAAGGCCATGCAAGAGATTGCCAAATTGATCACAAAGCTGGATAAACCGATTCCACAAGTACTATTAGAGATGAAAGTCCTGGATATCTTGATCGATGATGATTTTCGATCCTTATTTGATGTGGATCTGAATATTGGACAATCTACGGTGCCAGCAACTGCACCGGCCACTGGAACATTACCTACTAATGTGTTCGATATTGGCGGTTTTGCTTCTCAAGGTGGAACATTTGTGTATCAGTTTTTCAGTAATCGATTACTGGCTACGCTTGAGTTGTTGGAACAAAATAACCGTGTTAATACTCTTGCCACGCCAGTCATACTTGCATCAAATAATCGCCCGGCAGAACTATTTGTTGGTGAAGAGACGGTACTAACAACAGGTGTAGACACTTTGATTAATGAAACGAATCTTGGTGTATCTCGAACAATATTACAACCCCAGACCGAAGTTAGAGAGATAGGTAATCGTATATTTATTACGCCTCGAATCAATGAAGATAAAACAATTACACTGGAACTTCAGCAGGAGACTTCGTCAGTCAATGTCGATGGTGGTAGTGTGATTGTGAATGATGGTGCCGGTAATGTTCAGGAAGTTGCGATTGATACAGTTAATACGTCTAATATATTAGGGACAGTTGTTGCGCAAGATGGTTATACCATGGCAGTTGGAGGTTTAATAAGAAAGACGAAAGCAAAAAACTCATCCAAAGTCCCCATATTGGGTGATCTGCCAGCTGTAGGTTGGTTATTCAGGCAGGAGACCCAGGATGATTCACATAGAGAGTTAGTGCTTTTAATCACACCGCATGTATTAAATAAGGTAGAAGAAGTTGATCGAGTCAGCCGGGAACGAATCATTGAACCATCACGTTACAGTGAATGGCCAATTGAAACAGTACCACCACATAGAATTAAGTATAAACAGGATTTACCTGGCTATATAGAAGACGATCTCAATATTCCGCCAACCCCTGGCTCAGAAGACGTAGTACAACGGAATGTCGGACAGGCACCATCGGTCGCGGCAAACCCTGAATCGGTCAAGATCTATAATCGCAATAAATACGAGATTCCCGTGCGTTCACAGGATAAATATCGGCAGATGATTAAAGATGTCGATTCAGGTAATCCTCCGGCAGATTACGTACCAATGAAGGTAACCAGCAATTACCCAACTTCACTATTTAAGGACAGAAGATTAATCGCCAGGGTATCTCATGCCTGGAAGTACGAGGATATTTATATAACACGAGTCATCATTGAAAATATTTCAAACCGCCAGGTTGATATCAGTGTCAACGAGATGCGTGGTGAATGGTTAAGCGCTACCTTCGAGTCATTGAGTTTAGCACCGGATAACAGGACGATCGGATACCTGATTTCTACCGTTGATTTTATCCGGAGCGTGGCTACGATACCGAGAAGTATCTCACAAAATTAGTAAAATCAATAAGATATATGCTATTATTCAAATTATAAATATTAGGAAAATTTCCCAATTTATTTGAGGAAAATATACTTATAATTTATGGGAAAATTTCATATTTTGATAATAATAGTTTATGATAATCCACATCATGGCATGTGGGTTGCCTTCAATTAATT
>JANQJZ010000057.1 GCA_028281365.1 Gammaproteobacteria bacterium
GCAATTGGTGTTATACAAGGTTTGGCGTTTGCGCATGATATTCCGGTTGTACCGGTTTCATCATTAGCGGCTCTCGCCCAGCAATTTGTTAATGAACACGAACAGATTGCTACAGCGTTCGATGCAAGAATTCAGGAAGTCTATTGGGGCTTATATAAAAAAGATGATAACGGGTTGATGCGATTAATGACTAAAGAACAGGTTTGTTCTCCGGAAAACGCAACCATTATTAATGAAGGCAAATGGTTTGGTGCTGGCTCAGGCTGGAAAACATATCCTGAGCAACTTAATGCTAATTTCAATGATAACTTATCGGGTTTTAATGACTCTGTCTTTCCCTGTGCAAAAGAGGTTATTGAGCTGGCCAGACCAATTTATGCAGCAGGTAACGCAATACCTGTAGAGCAAGCCATGCCGGTTTATTTGAGAGATAAGGTAGTGGATAAATAATAATTTCGGAGGGCATTATTATGTGCGTATCTGCCATCTACTGGGGTGGCGGCTTGCATGCATGACAGCCACAACGACAATGTATTCAGATTCAACACGGTAAAATACTCCAAAAGGAAATCTCTTCGTTAATGCTCGACGAGTGTCGCGATAAATGAGGGGGTATGCGAGAGGATGCTGGCGTATGGAATGGAGTAAAGTGACCACTTCATCAAGAAATTCATCACCAAGCCCTCTCTTTTGTTGATGATACCAATTTGCAGCCTCTTCAAGGTCTGCTTCCGCCTCTTCCCTGAGTCGGATTTCAATAGTCATAATTTGTCGCGAATTTCAGCTATGACTTTTTCAAATGGTCGGCCTGGTTCTCCAGTAGCCTCGTAGGCATCTAGACGCTTATCAAGCTCTACTTTCTGATCTGATGTAAGTGGAAGTGCATTTTGGTCAGTCGCAATGCTATCCCATAAGTCTTCTACCAAGCGTATTCGCTCATCAACGGGTAATTGTTTGATATTTAAACTCATACTGAAAGAATACTCCCTACATTAGTGGTATGCAAAAGCACTTAACGTTTGAACTCAGCGGCGCGCCGACTAGGCGCGTCGCTTTGGAGTGACTTGTTATATTTCATTAACATATGCATCACATGTAAATAAAAGTTTGTTAGATACGAAGACAGGATCAACATTTTGTTTCTTTCCAGTTTCTGGATCATGTAATTCAACCCCTAAAGATGCGATGACATGTGAATTATTTTCTTTATCATCTATTGATCCAGCTTCAGACATAAATTTTTCGTGTTCTAAAAAAATATGCTGAACTTGTTCAAACTCTGGAGTTGCTTTTAAATATCCTGATATTGTATTGCTTCCAAATGTTGATTCTGAGAATGGATAATCCAGAGTTACACTACCCCAGCATCTCCCTTCGCCGTCATAAACATTATATGTTTTTCCTTTTTCAATCATAAGAAATATAACTACGGTTTAGGTGGCAGGTTGTCCCATAAACTTATATGGGGGTGCATCGGGGATATCATGGAAAACCTCCTTGTATCAGTCACTTGGATTAAATAACAGTATAAGTCTCTATTATGAAGGGTGTCCACTTTGCGTTTTCATTATGAGGATCTGACTTGTACCCATAAACCAGAACACTTGTTTTAAAGCCTAAAAAATAAATAAAATACAAATGCTTATGTGATACCTAAGATTTAATATTATGGGACATTTTAATAAGTTAGGGTTTAGATTGAATATAAATAACTTTCGTTTTTATATTACCTTTATCATTCATAATAATTTTACGATATGCTGGCGTTTTTTTATCCACAGCAAATTCATCACAGCCTGGTTTGAATTGTAGGCAGGTGGATGGCGTTCCTAAAAGATGTACATTATTTCGAATTTGTTCAAATTCCTGATGTATATGTCCCCAAACAACCCCTTTTACATGATCATATTGATCAATTATTTCAAAAAAATCATTTCCGTTATTTAAAGACATCGCATCCATCCAGGAACTGTTAATTGATAGCGGGTGGTGATGAAGTGCGATGAGGCAATTGTTGTCTTTAAAGTATTCAAGACTTTCATTTAAAAAATTTAATTCAGATTTTGACAAGGTGCCTGCATGCCCTGCTCCTGCATTGGTATTTAACATTATTATTGCCCAATTACCTATCTCTATTAATTTGTTCGCATCAACACCATTTGCGCCCATAACATAAGCCATTAATTCCGGTTCATCATGATTGCCCGGCAAACAGAATAATGGCATTGTCAGATCGATTAATATATCTGCTAATTTTTGATAAGCAGATTTGGTAGGCTCATGTACCAGGTCACCGGTTACCAGTATTAAATCTGCTTCTGTCTCTTTCGTCTTAATTCGATTAATGACCTGTCGTAAACTTTCCGTAGTATCATAATCATTAAACGACTCTCCACCTTCGGTAAGAATATGCGTATCCGTTATTTGTATTAACGAGATAGCGTTTTCATCTTTTGAAACTAGTTGACTTATCGATTCGTCTAAATTATTCATGCTATGCTTATAGAAAATTAACAGGTAATCATTATGTCACGGCAAAGCCTGCAACTTGATGATCAAGTTTATGACTATTTATTGTCAATATCATTACATGAATCAGATTTATTGAAAAAACTCAGGAACGAGACCGCTGAGTTACCACTGGCACGAATGCAAATTGCCCCGGAACAGGGCCAGTTCCTTTCATTTCTGATCAAAGTGTTAAATGTTAAAAATGCAATTGAAATTGGCGTATTTACCGGTTACAGCAGTCTCTGTATCGCGATGGCAATGGCCGATAATGGAAAATTGATTGCTTGTGATATTGATGAAAAATACACAAATCTTGCACAATCATACTGGTCAAAGGCCGGCGTTGAGAAAAAGATCGATCTGCGTCTTGCTCCTGCAATTGAGACTTTAGATAAGCTCATAGATGAAAATAAAACCGGTTTTTATGATTTTGTTTTTATTGATGCACATAAACCGGAATATATTGACTACTATGAACGTTCATTAAAATTATTAAAAACTGGCGGTGTCATTGCTGTTGATAATGTACTTTGGGATGGTAATCCGGTTAATCCGGAAAAACAGGATGAAGATACAAATGCGATCAGGGCATTCAATGAACATGTTTTTCAGGATAAACGTGTTTTTATCAGTACCATACCCGTTGGAGACGGGGTTACACTAGTGACAAAAAATTAATTAGCTATAACATTGCCGAAAAATTTCTCGATATCTTTTATTTCATGGCTGATAGGCATATCAGGCAAACCAGATAAAATTCTTTTACCATAGGCTTTTGAGATAATTCTCTTATCGCAGATTGCGCAAACACCACGGTCTGCAACATCACGAATTAAACGGCCGACGCCCTGTTTTAATATTATTGTTGCTTGCGGCACCTGATACTCCATAAACGGATTAATACCTTTTTTACTTAAATAATTTAAACGCGCTTGTAATACCGGATCATCCGGGCTGGCAAAGGGTAATTTCTCAATAATAACAAGAGATAAAGCCTCGCCTTTAACATCGACGCCTTCCCAAAAACTGTTAGTCCCTAACAGGACCGCATGTTTTGTTTGTCGAAATTTATTGAGTAATTCTGATCGAGGGGCTTTGCCTTGTACAAATAATGGGTATTCCAGTTTATTGCCCAGAATGTCACTCGCTTTGTTTAATGATTGATGACTGGTAAATAAGATGAATGCATGTCCATCACTAAATGCAAGTAAATCGATAGCACGTTGTATAAAGCTATCAAAAAAACCGGATTGTGCCGGTTCAGGCAAATCCAGCGGAATATAAAGTGTCGTTTGTTTTTGAAAATCAAAAGGGCTTTCCAGGATACATTGTTTTACATCTGCAAGACCTAATTGCTGACTAAAATGTGAAAAATCATCGTTTACTGCCAGGCTCGCAGAAGTAAATATCGTACTGGCATGATAAGTACTTAAACGTTGTTGAAATGATTCAGCGATATTGACGGGTGTCTGGTTTAAATAAAAATGATGTCCTTTCACTTCTACCCAACGAATTTGTTCTTCTCGCTGTTTTTCGCTAAAGGTTTCGATAAAATCATAGTGTTGTCTAGAACGTTGATAACAATTATCTAGTAAATTACCTCTCTCGCTTGCGGGCTCAAGGATATCTAACAAAGATTGGAATATTTCAAGAAACCTGGGTAGTTCAACAGGTAATACACCATCATTCCAGATATCTTGCCAGATTAAACGCCGATCCTTACCTCCAAAAATTAAACGAATATCACGTATCGCTTTTTCCATATGGTCTAACACAGAAGGTAATTCCTGGATATCTCCGGCTTCTTTATGATTGGCTATCTTTGTATCACTCAAAAGCTCCAGCAATTGGCGACTACTTAGTGTTTGACTAAAGTAGGTTGATGCGAGACCGGGTAACTGATGGGCTTCATCAAAGATTATGATATCGGCCAAAGGTAATACTTCACCAAACCCGGTTTCTCTTAATGTCATATCAGCCAATAATAAATGATGATTTGTAATCACGAGGTCTGCTTCTAACGCGGCTTTTCTGTTTTTAAACACATGACAATTATCAAAATGCGGGCAATTTTGCCCCAGGCAATTATCAATTGTTGAAGTGATTAAACCTTGAACTGAATTGTTTTCCTGAATCATATCCAGTTCATTAATATCACCTGATGCAGTTGATGATGACCAGTTAACAATTTCCTGCAAATCCGTGATCTGTCGAAAACTCAGATCTTTAGTATCATTCAGCGCCGCTTCCATGCGTTCCAGGCAGAGATAGTTTGACCGGCCTTTTAATACTGCTGTAGTGATTGGCAGTTTTAAGGCATCAAGTACAACGGGTAAATCTTTTTGATTTAACTGATCTTGCAGATGTTTGGTTCCTGTTGAAACAATTGTCTTTTGACCCGTCATTAATGCCGGTATTAAATAGCCAATGGTTTTGCCTGTACCAGTCCCCGCCTCACACACGAGATCATTTCCTTTTATTACTGTGTCATAGATAGTTTGAGCCATAACTTCCTGTTCCGGCCGATGTTTAAAATCATCGATCAAATCAACAAGCATACCTTGTTCAGAAAAAATATCAGAGACAGATTTCATTCAGGAAAATAAATTATTAAAAGAATTTAACAAAGGTTCACTGGTAACCGGTAACCCTTCGTTCCTAATTATTAAATGTGGTAAAGGTATTAATCTCATTGATATCATCTTTTCCAGTCAAAATCATTAATAACCGGTCTAAACCAACAGCAATTCCTGCTGACCCGGGTAAACCGGATTCAAGCGCAGCGAGAAAATTGTAATCAATCGGGGGTATATGCATACCTTTTTCTTTTCGTACATCGAGATCAAATTCAAAACGTTGCATCTGTTCTTTGGGATCAATCAGTTCATTAAACCCGTTCGCGATTTCCATACCATTTATAAACAATTCAAATCGTTCACTGACAACCGGATTGTTTTTTTTCAACGTAGCCAGTGCCGCCATGCATTCCGGATAATCATAAATAATCAGTGTTTGTGGTAAGTTTTTATCTTTTACAACTACTGCAGAGAATAAAAAATCGAGTAGTTCATGCTGATCTTCAGAATCCGTTTGCCAACCATATTGGCTGGCTAATTTTTTTAGTTGTTCCTGGTTAACAATGTGCGGATCTATTTTTAATGTTTGCTCAAAGGTTTCTGCATATGTCATCTTGCTTGGCGTATCCAGGCCAATAAAATTCATCAATTCAATTAGTTCATCCATTAACTGGTGATAATCGAAATTAATGCGATACCACTCCAACATACAAAATTCCATAGTATGTTTCTTTCCTTGTTCATCATCACGAAACACATGGGCAATCTGGTAGATCGATCCTGTACCGGCAGCAAGCAGCCGTTTCATACAGTATTCAGGAGAAGTATGAAGATAAAGATGTTTATCATTACTGTTTACACCAAGGCTTTGAATATAGGGATCAGTCACCGTGTGATTCCCCAGAATGGGAGTATCGACTTCTATGATTTTCCTGTCTTGCATAAACGACCTGATTTGCTTGTACAATTCAGCACGTTTTTGAATGATATTTATAGAAGCATTAGGACGCCATTTAGATGAGTCAACCATAAGTAAGATAGTAAGGATTGGTAAACGGAACTACCAGCCCGAATATCTATGCTTGTAGTACTAATAGTTTTATGTGCGCAAACGTGAATTCAATTGATCTACCAGTTCTGACCAATCGGAATCCTCATAAATTGCTTCATGAATAAACTGGGCCTGTCCGGTATTCCAGAATGAAGCTTCTTCTAACGAAAGACTGTCAGGTAAAGGACGGTGTTCATGTATGAATGCGTCGATATCATTATCGCTGTCGGGCAATCCCAATTGCGCAAATAAATCACTCATTGTGTGTTCAAAATTTTCCATATATTTCATTTATTAACAGATTCTTATTAATCTTAAGTATAGTAGAGATTTTTGAATTTTCAGTGATAATAAATAGGGCTAATTTTTTATTCTTTAGCCCGGCTGACGTATTCACCTGTACGTGTGTCAATCTTTAATAATTCTTCGTTCTCGATAAATAGAGGCACTTTGACGACTGCACCTGTTTCAAGCGTAGCTGGTTTTGAACCGCCCTGTGCCGTATCCCCCCTAACACCTGGATCGGTATCAGTGATTTGCAAAATAACGAAATTTGGCGGGGCAACAGAGAGTGGCGCATTATTCCATAAGGTTACAACACACATTTCTTCGCCTTTAATCCATTGTTTGGCATCGGCAACGGCTTTCTCATCTGCTGAATATTGCTCAAACGTATTCTGATCCATGAAATACCACATTTCACCATCGTTATAGAGGTATTGCATTTCCAGCTCGACGACATCAGCACCTTCCAGAGATTCACCTGATTTATAGGTTTTTTCAAGAACCCGGCCGGTTTTGAGATTTCTCAGCTTAACCCGGTTGAATGCCTGTCCTTTACCAGGTTTTACAAACTCATTTTCGATGATTGAACATGGATCACCATCGAGCATAAGCTTAAGACCGAGTTTGAATTCATTTGTACTGTATGTCGCCATTTTTATCTCTTTTTAATATAGTTATTAAAATTCACTCTTTTAAAAAGCGCCGTATCATACATGGATATCCATAAATAATGCAGTCTCTATCCTGGCAACAACAGTTAGCCCAGGCGATAAAAACGCCGGAAGAATTGCTGGATTATGTTGGTCTTGAAGCTGATTCCATTGGTTATAGCAATAAAGCCATTCAGAAATTCCCGATCCGTGTTCCGCACAATTTTGCAAACCGCATTAAACATAATGATCCGAATGACCCGATATTAAGGCAAATATTCCCTTATTTGGCTGAGGACGATGATATACCAGCTTATGTTAACGACCCGCTAGCCGAAAATAATTTCCAACCTGTCCAGGGTCTATTACATAAATACAGGAGCAGAGTGCTATCGATTACAACAGGCGCCTGCGCTATTCACTGTCGCTATTGCTTTAGAAGACATTTCCCCTACCAGGAGGCAACGTCATATAAAAAGCATTGGGAACATGGTCTGGACTACATAAAAAATGATCATTCAATAGATGAAGTAATTCTCAGCGGTGGTGATCCACTGGTTTTATCAGACAACCGGCTTGATGAATTAATTAGTTCTATATCCGGAATACAACATATCGAACGTATCCGGATTCATACAAGGATACCTGTGGTGTTATCGAACAGGCTTACGGAAACTCTGATCAAGAAAATCATCAGTTACGGAAAAACCATTATCTTTGTTACACATATCAATCATGCTAATGAACTTAATGAGCAAGTAGAAATAAGCATCAAAATTCTGCATAAATTTAACATTATGGTGTTAAACCAATCTGTCTTATTGAAAGGTATCAATGACTCTGCGAATACATTAATTAGCCTGTCTAAAAAATTAGTCGAATTTAATATCATTCCCTACTATTTGCATATGCTGGATCCCGTTTCCGGTGCTGCACATTACGATGTTTCAATCGACAAGGCGCGGCAGATAATTGCCCAAATGCAGGCAACTGTATCAGGCTATTTAGTCCCTAAACTGGTAAGGGAAGAAATTGGTATGCCCGGCAAGACACCGATGATAAATTAATTTACCGATTCCGCCTTGATCCTGACTACACTACGGTAACCACGCGCTAACATATTCCCTCTCCTGCCACGCTCACCAATATAGTATTCCTGATCCGCGGATTTCATCGTCATATGTTTTTTGCCCGAGTAAATTACCAGATTATCGTCTTCTCCCATTGCCGTCATTGCAACAACATACTCTTCTCGTGTTTTCAGTTTTGCCGGGGGTATTTGAATAATCTTTAGTCCCTTGCCCTTGGGTAATAAAGTTAATTCGCTGATTGGAAACATCAACAAGCGCCCAATATTACTCACTGCCGCAACCCAATCGTTTTCCAGATCATTTACCTTGCTTGGTGCTATAACTTTCGAACCGGTCGGGACGGAAATGATAGCTTTACCATTTCTGTTTTTCGTATAGACATCTTCAAGCTTTACCATAAATCCATAACCGGCATCAGAACCAACGAGATAAACAGATTCGGGATCACCGGCCATGACTCCTTCAAACGTTACCCCATCTGGTGGTGTTAAACGCGCAGAGACGGGTTCACCCAGACTACGCGCTGATGGTAACGAATGTGCAGGTAATGAATAACAGCGGCCACTTGAATCGATAAAAACCGCCTGTTGGTTACTCCTGCCCAGGCTGGCCTGTTTGAATCCATCACCACTTTTGTAATTCAATGATTCAGGATCAACTTCATGACCCTTTGCTGCCCTGACCCAACCTTTTTCCGATAAAACGATGGTTACCGGTTCCGTCGGGACAAGCGATTGTTCATCGATTACCTTTGCTTCTGTGCCTTCTTTTAAAGGTGATTTGCGCTCATCACCAAATTCTTTTGCATCGGCGTTAATCTCTTTTTTGACCAGGGTTTTTAGACGTGTTTTTGAATTAAGCGTTGTTTCAAGCGTTTTTCTTTCTTTTTTAAGCTCATCTAACTCACCTTTAATTTTAATCTCTTCAAGTTTGGCCAACTTACGAAGTTTTAAATCGAGTATGGCTTCAGCCTGAATATCACTAAGCTTAAATCTTTTCATTAAGACTTCTTTAGGTTTATCTTCTTCCCGAATTATTTTGATGACTTCATCGATATTGAGATAAGCCTTCATAAGACCTTGAAGGACATGGATCTGTGCAAGTACCTTGTCTAGTCGGAATTGCAGCCGCCTGCGTACGGTTTCAGTACGGTATTCCAGCCATTCTTTAAGGATGACACGCAGGTTTTTAACTTGTGGTCGCCCATTGAGGCCAATAATGTTCAGATTTACCCGGTAACTACGTTCCAGATCTGTAGTAGCAAATAAATGCAGCATTAGTTCTTGCAGATCGACTCTATTGGAACGTGGAACAAGTATTAATCGTGTTGGATTTTCATGATCAGATTCATCACGTAAATCATCGAGCATAGGCAGTTTCTTTGCCTGCATTTGTGCGGCAACCTGTTCGAGGATTTTACTGCCGGAACTTTGATACGGTAGTGCAGTGATCACGATATTGCCATCTTCTTTCTCCCAGACTGCACGCATCTTGATCGAGCCATTCCCTGTTTCGTACATCTCCCGGATTGCAGTTTTTGGAGTAATTATTTCTGCTTTTGTTGGGAAATCGGGACCCTTTATATGCTGACAAAGGTCTTTTACAGTACTTCTAGGTGCTTCCAATAAGCGAATACAGGCGCTGGCAACTTCCTTTAGATTATGTGGTGGAATATCCGTTGCCATACCTACCGCGATACCGGTTGTGCCGTTTAACAAGATATTCGGTAATCTTGCAGGTAACAAACCGGGTTCTTCCAATGTGCCGTCAAAATTGGGTGTCCAGTCAACTGTACCCTGGGAAACTTCACTCAATAAGACATCGGCAAAAGCAGTCAGCTTTGATTCGGTATAGCGCATTGCGGCAAATGACTTTGGATCGTCCATCGAACCCCAATTTCCCTGTCCATTAATCAACGGGTAGCGGTAAGAAAAATCCTGCGCCATTAATACCATTGCCTCGTAACAGGCTGAATCACCATGCGGATGAAATTTACCGATCACATCCCCCACTGTTCGTGCAGACTTCTTGAATTTAGCCGATGCCTTTAATCCCAGTTCGGACATGGCATAAATAATCCTGCGCTGTACAGGTTTTAATCCGTCGCCAATATGTGGCAATGCCCGGTCGAGAATGACGTACATGGAATAATCCAGATAGGCCTTCTCTGTGTACTCATGCAATGGTTTTTGTTCGTTTTGTTCGAAGTCAAAACTCAAATTATCAGACATGGCAAAACCTCGAGTATACTTTAAATATTATTTTTAATATATTGATTTATATCAATATTTTATGACTGTAATATCATGAAATAAAAGATTAATTGAACCGTCATCAGTGGTTAATACGAATACTGAAAAATTGCATCAACTTTAACATTACATATGGGACGTGCAATGAATCAATTTACCGTAGCCAAATTTTTAAAAACATCCGAAATTTACCTCCGGCTAACAGAAAAAAAGCGTGTTGATATGGAAGATAGCGAATATCAATTTTACCTATCTATCCCTAACACCCAAAAAGTAGTAAGCAGTGATATAAGCTATCCAAATCATTAAACGACAGCTTTGTCGCCGTTCGTTTCCAGCCATTTTTTCCTGTCTGCTGCTCGCTTTTTGGCCAATAACATATCCATGACTTTTACTGCCTGTTTTTCACTCGGCAATGTCAACTGAACCAAACGACGTGTTTCTACCGCCATCGTGGTCTCTCGCAGTTGAATTGGATTCATTTCACCTAATCCCTTAAATCGCTGTACCGTAACATTACCGCGCTTTTTCTCTGCCGCAATTTGATCGAGTATTCCCTGTTTCTCTGAATCATCGAGCGCATAATAGATATCTTTTGCGACATCGATCCGGTAAAGCGGTGGCATGGCAACATAAACATGACCATTCTCGACGAGTGAACGAAAATGTTTCAGAAATAACGCGCAGATTAACGTTGCAATATGTGCTCCATCAGAATCAGCGTCTGCCAAAATACAAATTTTTCCATAGCGTAAGCCACTTAAATCTTTAGATCCGGGGTCAACACCAATCGCAATGGCGATATCATGAACTTCTTTTGAAGATAAGACTTCTGCAGAATCAACTTCCCAGGTATTTAATATTTTACCTCGCAGTGGCATTACAGCCTGGAATTCACGATCACGTGCCTGTTTTGCTGAACCACCGGCAGAATCCCCTTCTACCAGAAATAATTCAGAAATATCTATATCCTGAATTGAACAATCCGCCAGTTTTCCAGGTAATGCCAGCCCCCCATTAACCTTTTTACGGATTATTTTTTTACTGGACTTTAATCTTTTCTGTGCAGCGGCAATGACGAGTTCCGCGATACGTTCTCCCATCTCAACGTGTTGATGTAACCATTGACTAAATGCATCTTTAACAACACCGGAAATGAAAGTCGTGCATTCGCGCGATGATAAACGCTCTTTAGTTTGACCGGCAAACTGCGGATTATCCATCTTTACCGATAATAGATAACAGCAATTATCCCAGATATCATCAGCGCTTAACTTGACACCTCTGGGTAAAAGGTTTCTTGATTCACAAAAATCCCGTATTGCATCAAGTAATCCCTGCCGCATACCGTTAACATGTGTCCCGCCTTGTATTGTCGGAACAAGATTGACATAACTTTCTGTAATCATCTCGGCGGGTTCAGGTAACCAGTGTACCGCCCAGTCTACGGCTTCGTGTTCTGCTTGCATGGAACCAATAAACGGCTCCGGTGGAAGTAACTCAATACCAGTCAATTCTTCAGACAAGTAGGTTTTTATACCGTCTTCATAACACCATTCTTCTTTTTCTTTTTTACTTTTAGTTTCGTCAAAAAGACGAATCGTTAAACCCGGACACAAGACGGCCTTGGCACGCATTAAATGTTTTAATTTAGGGATCGCATACTTCGTTGAGTCAAAATATTTTTCGTCGGGCCAAAAGCGAATTATTGTTCCTGTATTCTTTTTTCCAACGGTGCCTGTAGTCTTTAACGGTGTTTTCCTGTTACCGTTAGCAAAAGACATACTAAATTCTTTTCCATCTCTTTTTACATTGACTTCCAGTTTCTTTGACAGGGCATTTACGACAGAAACACCAACACCATGCAATCCACCAGAAAACTTATAATTTTTATTGGAAAATTTACCGCCTGAATGTAAGCGAGTGAGTATGACTTCCACACCTGACAGTTTTTCTCCCGGATGTTTATCGACCGGCATACCGCGTCCATCATCCGAAACTGTAACCGAACCGTCTTTATGCAATTTGATATCTATCTTTGACGCATATCCGGAAATTGCTTCGTCGACACTATTGTCGAGCACTTCCTGAACCAGGTGATTGGGACGAGTAGTGTCAGTGTACATGCCCGGTCGCTTTCGTACCGGTTCAAGACCCGTTAATACCTCGATATCAGAGGCATCATACTTTGCTGACAAGTGGTGTTATCTCACTGGCTATTGAAAAACGCAGATAGCATACCGCAAGTTGATTTTACAATGTAGTCTCAATCCAGGTCCCCGACCAATGAGTCTCTAATATGTTGTGGTACCGGATCAGTGATATGTTCGTAGGCAAGATGACTTATGCCTGCAGATAATTGACTTCCAAGTTTAAGTGCAGCGACCATTTCAGGACTTAACTCAAATCTGAGGAAATGTACTGATGAAGTCTTTTCCTCATTGTCACGATCCAGATCTTCGTCTGCGACTGGATTCACCTCATTAAATCCATCAACCTTGACCCATACTTCTTTTTCAATACCGATCATTTGGCTTAATGCCGCACGGCGTTCTGCCTCTTCGGCATATTCAATCATGAATGTGGCTTTCCAGTTTGATCCATCAGGAATCAATGGATTATAGGCTTCAAGCTCCTCTTCAATACCCTCTGCTTCGAAGATTCTCTCGGTTCTCAGGACTTCCTGGACCTGATACTGCATAATCAAACGGTCTTCAAAATATAACGTCGCATTTGGTCCAATCGGTAATTGACGGTTTTTTTTATGCGCCATCACCTTTGAGCGAAATTCATCGCGAATTTCTGCATATTTTTCCAGCGTATATAAATCTTCCCGTGTTAACTTATCCATACTTATATTCCGTATGCCTGCCTCAATAATGAAAACGGGCTTTCCGCCTGCATTTCATTATCTTTCATACCATTTGCAATTTGCTGTCCGGCCATTGGACAATCACTGATGTAATGATCGATTTCAGCCTGTTTGATTTTATTTGTTACAGGACGACAAATTTTCATGGATATCTCATGAAATTCACTTTTAACTGCATAAGTCCCATCATGACCGGAACAACGTTCGATAACTGTGATTTCTGTATCAGGTATAAGTTGCAGTACCTCCTTTGTCTTCAACCCTATGTTCTGGACACGTTGATGACATGGAACATGGTATGCGACTTTACCAAGAGAATTTTTAAATTCATTTTTTAATTTTTGTTCTTTGTGTCGCAGCATTAAATATTCAAATGGGTCGAAAAATGCCTGCTTAACTTTTTGAACATCTTCATCGTCAGGAAACAGCAAGGGTATTTCCTGTTTAAACATCAATACACAGGACGGAACAGGTGCCACAATATCCCAACCTTTATTAACGAATTTTATTAGTTGAGGAATGTTAAATTCCTTGAGTTCTTCTACCGTTTCAAGATCACCCAGTTCCAGTTTTGGCATACCACAGCATTTTTCCTGTTCAACTAACTCCACTTCAAGATCGTTATATCTTAATACTGTGATTAAATCCTCTACATTGTCTGGTTCATTACGGTTTCCATAACACGTAACAAATAATGCTACTTTTCCTTTTGTTTTATCAGTTGCTTCTCCCTGAACATCGTTTGTTTCAATTTTATTAAAGCGTTTTCTTAGAGAGTTACTATAAAAATTCGGCAAACTGGCATCGGCATGTATCCCCAGTGTCTTATCCAAAAGCTTTCTAACAGGTGTTGTTGAATTTGCAGCATTGACTGTCTGTGCAACTACAGGGATACCGGCTATAGAACCAACCGCATCTGTTGAAGTTAATACTTTATCTCGCAAAGCAACGTTACCATTTTTAAATTTTTGTGCTTTGGCACGTAACATCAAATGCGGGAAATCAACATTCCATTCATGCGGCGGTACATACGGACACTTTGTCATGTAACACAAGTCACATAGATAACAGTGATTGACGACTTGCCAATAATCTTCTTTTTTTACTCCATCGACTTCCATTGTGTCTGATTCATCGACCAGATCAAATAATGTAGGAAAGGCATGACATAACATCACGCAGCGTCTGCATCCATGACAGATATCATAGACACGCTCCAGTTCAGTAAATAACGATGACTCCTCATAGAATTCACCTGCTTTCCAGTCTATCGGGTGACGAGTCGGGGCCTCAAGACTGCCTTCGCGATTTGTTTCGTTCATATGGTAATGATACTAAGAGTTAAGCGATCAATATGACGACATAAGTAATTGAGCCGGGTTTAACCCGGCTCAAAACAGTACTTACTATATGTCCCGATTATGCAGCTAGGCTATCAAGTGCTTTCTGGAAACGATTGGCATGTGAACGCTCTGCCTTTGCCAGTGTTTCAAACCAGTCAGCAATTTCATCAAATCCTTCATCACGGGCAGTCTTGGCCATACCTGGATACATATCGGTATATTCATGAGTTTCGCCAGCAATAGCAGCCTTAAGGTTCAAATCGGTGCTACCAATAGGTTCCCCGGTTGCTGGATCGCCAACTGACTCGAGATATTCCAGGTGTCCATGTGCGTGACCGGTTTCGCCTTCAGCTGTTGAACGAAACACTGCAGATACATCATTGTAGCCTTCTACATCAGCCTTTTGGGCAAAATAGAGATAACGACGATTAGCCTGGGATTCACCTGCAAATGCCGCCTTTAAATTTTCTTCTGTTTTAGAACCCTTGAGATCCATGTTTGTCCTCCAAGTGAATGATTAATATTTATTTTAATAATTAGACCAAGTCTAAATTAACGAAACTTTATCCCAGCAAATCTGGACTGTCAAACAGATCCAATATGCAAAAAGAATCTTTTTTACAGTCTGGTATTGCCCTAATGTGATGCTAATATATGCGCCTTTTCCTTTGGCTTATAATCAAAAAAACTGAAAACCGTGCCTAAAAAATCCAACACAATCAACTTTGAAAAAACGCTTGCTGAATTGGAATCATTGGTCGAAACCATGGAACAGGGTGATCTTTCTCTAGAAGAGTCATTAAAGTATTTTGAACGTGGAATAGAATTAACCAAATCCTGCCAAAAGGCACTAACTGAGGCAGAACAAAAAGTAAAAATCCTGATTGAGAAACAAGGTAATTCGCAGCTTGGCGATTTCGATTCTGACGATACTACACAAGATTAAATGACCGATTTCAAAGAACGATTACAGGTTTATCAAAAATCTGTAGAAAATGCATTGGATTCATGGCTACCCAAACCCTCAATCCAACCCAAAAAACTCCATAAAGCAATGCGCTATTCGGTACTTGGTGAAGGAAAGCGAATCAGACCTGTATTAGTTTACGCCACAGGGGAAGCATTAGGATTAAACCTGCAACAACTGGATGGCCCTGCCTGTGCTGTAGAAATTATTCACGCTTATTCTCTAATCCATGATGATTTGCCTTCTATGGATGACGATGATTTAAGGCGCGGCCGTCCTACCTGTCACATGGCCTATGATGAGGCAACGGCAATTTTAGCTGGTGACGCGTTACAGGCACTCGCCTTCCATATACTGGCTCATGATGAAAAAATTATTGTTAATAGTAATCAACGTCTCAACATGATTAACACGCTTGCTGTCGCCAGTGGTTCCAGAGGAATGGCGGGTGGTCAAGCCATCGATCTTGAATCAGTGGGAAAATCATTAAACATTGCTGAACTGGAAAATATGCATATCCACAAGACAGGCGCATTAATTAAGGCCAGTGCCGAATTGGGTGCACTCTCGGCAGAAAATATTGATTCTGAACTCTTTTCACGCATATCGCAGTATGCGAAATGCATCGGGCTGGCATTTCAAATCAAAGATGACATACTTGATATAGAAGGTGACACGGAAACTTTAGGCAAGCCGCAAGGGTCAGACCAAGCATTAAATAAGCCCACTTATCCGAATTTGCTTGGACTTGAGGGTGCCAAACAGGCTGCCAATGACTTATTTGATAAGGCAATCCGTTGCCTGGACGTATTTGATGAAAAAGCTGAAATGTTGAAGCAACTCGCAAATTACGTTGTTAAGCGAGAAAAATAGACAAATATTACAATAATATGGAGAATGATTAGGTAAAGAGTAAAATTGGCTAAACTTAACTAAACCGGAAAATAATGTATGAATCAACCTGCACCAATACGCAACGAAATACCTGATATTCAAAGTAGTGCGGATACCAGGCATATCCCTATTGATAAAGTAGGCATAAAGGATATACGCCATCCTGTTGTTGTCAGTGATCGTTCCGGGCGTGAACAACATACCGTTGCGAATTTTAATATGTACGTGAATTTGCCTGATAAATATAAAGGCACTCATATGTCGCGTTTCGTTGAGATTTTAAACGACCACGAATACGAAATTACTGTTCAGTCCTTTAAAAGAATGATTGAAGAAATGACAGAATTGCTTAACGCTGAATCAGGCAATATCGAAATGACATTTCCGTATTTTGTGAATAAAACAGCACCTGTATCCGGAGTCACCAGTCTGATGGATTATGAAGTCTCATTCATTGGGCAAATTCAGGACCACAGACCTGAAGTGCTTGTAAAAGTTTTGGTTCCGGTAACCTCTCTTTGCCCATGTTCAAAAAAAATCTCCGATTATGGTGCACACAATCAACGTTCCCATATCACTGCCTGCGTGAGAACAACAGACTTCATTTGGATTGAGGAATTAATCGATATCATTGAAAAAGTCGCCTCGTGTGAACTTTATGGACTGCTGAAACGACCGGATGAAAAATATGTGACAGAACGTGCTTATGACAACCCGA
Organism: Gammaproteobacteria bacterium; assembly: GCA_028281365.1. Lineage (GTDB taxonomy): Bacteria > Pseudomonadota > Gammaproteobacteria > Eutrophobiales > Eutrophobiaceae > JANQJZ01. The sequence goes on from JANQJZ010000057.1 coordinate 17,211, forward strand.
AATTTGTTGAAGACATTGTGCGTGACGTTGCAGTTAAATTTAATGAGGATGATCGGATCGCTGCGTATTCAGTCGAGTCAGAAAATTTTGAATCTATCCACAATCATTCTGCCTATGCAATGTTGTCTTTTGATAAAGAAAAAGATAACAAAGATAAATAACAGCACCTTTTAAGTTCTTAAGCTGTCATCTAAAATAGCTAAATACCGACAATTTATTGCCACATTTGCCCTAAAAATTTACCTATATTTATCTATAAATTACTTTAATTAATATTCTTAAATAACTAATATTTATAATTATATTATTCATTTAACATATTAATGCGCACTATATTTAGTGTATGTATATATCTCCTCCCCCTTAAAGATAATGGGTACATCAAAATTATGTGCCCGTTTTTTCATGCCAAATATGAACCTATTTTTTGTATCAAGCTCTATTAGGTAAATAATTAAAAGTTTTAGACAAACCATGAACAGATTTTACCTCCTCCTCTGTATTTTGCTTTATGGTTCCTCAACCTCTGCGGACGAGATCGATATGCGGGATTACAACCTGCTCAGGAATGGTATGACTGAAGCCGAGGTCCTTTATCGACTCGGTCCTTCCGATCATGAAACCGTAAGAAGTGATCGATACAACTATCTGCTATCCAGGACCTGGTTTTACATCCCTGCACAGCAAAGTAATAACAAATGGATTACAGAACTCCGCTTTAATGCCAATGGAGAATTAATTTCCCGTGATCGTTATCGAGTCAAATAAACCTGGATTTTGATTCATTCCAAAGCGCATCCATTTCCTCAAGTGTTGCTTCCTGTAATGACTTATTGGATTTAGCGAGAGATTCTTCAATAAAATTGAATCTTTTTACAAATTTATCATTCGTCTGGCGTAAGGCTAACTCCGGATCAACGTGTAGATGTCGTGAGAGATTAATACAGCAGAATAATAAATCACCCATTTCTTCCGTAATGCCATCTAAATTTTCCTGATTTAAAATTTCCTGTTCTAACTCGTTTAGTTCTTCCCTGATTTTAGCCACTATTTCTGCGCTTTCAGTCCAGTCAAAGCCGACTGTTGCTGCCCTTTTTTGTAATTTTTTAGCATGTTGAATAGCCGGGAGATTTTTGCTGATATCATCGAGTAATTTCGTTTCTCCTGTAGTTTCTTGTCTGGTCCTTCGCTCCTGGTATTTGATTTCTTCCCAAAGCTTCTTTACCTGTTCAGTATTTTCCAGTTCCTTTCCTGAAAATACATGCGGATGCCGACGTTCCAGCTTCTCAACAACATTCTTAACAACCTTGTCAAAATCAAAAAACCCCTGTTCATCTGCTATCTCGGAATAAAAAATGATATGGAACAGTAGATCACCAAGCTCATCACAAAGTCCTGCCATATCATCTTGTTCAATTGCATCGACTACCTCATAAGCTTCCTCAATTGTATATCCCTTGATTGAATCGATAGTCTGTTCACGATCCCACGGGCAACCGTTTTCCGGGTTTCGAAGTGATTTCATTATTAATCGTAATCTTTCCAAATCTTTCATATCAGACTTGACCTTATTCACTCTTTCGCATAAAACATGCACTCAATTAAATTCATCTCAAAAGGATGGTATGTTGGGAAACTTTACAAAAGTTCTTCCATCAACAAAAGTAATATGACACCACTTATACTACGTTTAGATATTGCAGGCTCTCCAGTCAGGTGGATACCGTGGCAAAATGCTGTAAACCTCTACAGCCGGGAAATGATTGCCTGGACTGCTGGAGAGAGTGTTTTTACTTTTCGTGGCGGGATTAGTCGTTTAACAGGTGAAAGATCAAAGGTCGAGATCAATTCCATTATTGCGATAAAGCGTTCCAGCCATCATAAACGTGCGAAACGTACAATACCTCCTTTAACGAACCGGGAATTGTTTTTGCGTGATGCCTATTTGTGCATGTATTGTGGCAGTAAATATAACGATAATTTATTAACCCGAGATCACGTTGTGCCGATTTCCAGGGGAGGAACTGATCGTTGGTCAAATGTTGTTACTGCCTGTCGTCATTGTAATACCCGCAAAGGTAATCGAACGCCTGAAGATGCGCACATGCCGTTATTGGCAATTCCTTATGTACCCAATTGGGCTGAATATCTCGCTCTTTCTAACAGGCGAATCCTGGCTGACCAGATGGAATTTTTGAAAAGTCAATTTTCAGGCCGAAGAATGCCTTTTGCGGATGTAGTTTAATCTTTCCTCTGGAAAATAATTATTAACCGTTATAGAAACGGTTTTAAAACCAGCATAAGTTGATCATCTTATTGTAATGTCTAGCCAATTTTTTCCTGCTAAACGCATGACAATGGTTCAGGACCCTGTCATACCCATCATCGCAGATTTAATTAAACAAACACCTGATGTCATATCTTTGGGTCAAGGCGTAGTGAACTATGGACCGCCTGCAGCCGTAATTGAACATATCAAACATATAAAAATGACAGATGATTTTCACTTATACTCCGCCGTCGAAGGAACAGCGGATTTAAGAGACGTAATATTAAAAAAACTTCAGCATGAAAATGGAATTACAGTTAGCGATAGACAACAAGTTGTAATTACAGCAGGCGCAAATATGGCGTTTGTTAATGCTTTGTTTGCTATAACTGATCCGGACGATGAGATCATTGTGTTGAAACCGTACTATTTTAATCATGATATGGCCATTAGTATGCTCAATTGCCATACAATTGCTGTTGATACTGATTCTGAATTCCAGCCTTGTCTGGATAAAATAAAAGACGCTATTACTGGTAAAACAAAAGCAATCGTAACAGTTTCACCAAACAATCCATCTGGAGCCGTTTATCCCGAACCTGCATTGACGGCAATTAATCAATTATGTCTGGAACATGGTCTTTATCATATCTCTGATGAAGCTTACGAATATTTTACCTATGATGGAGACGACCACTTTTCTGTTGCCAGTCTTCCTGACTCTGAAACTCACACTATTACGTTATTTTCTCTTTCTAAAGCGTATGGCTTTGCCAGCTGGCGTATTGGGTATATGTTAATTCCGGATCAGCTATTTTCTGCAATCAGGAAAGCGCAGGATACCTATCTTATTTGTCCAACACGCATAGCACAGGAAGCGGCTGTTGCTGCAATTAAGGAAGGAAAATCATATTGTTTGTCACATCTAGCAAATATATCGGCTGTCCGGGGCATGTTCTACGCTGCGTTGCAAAGCATTAATGATATATGCACAACACCAAAATGTGCCGGAGCATTTTATTTTTTGGTAAAGTTGGAGACTGACCAGACCGGTATGCAAATCGTTCAGGAATTAATTAAAAATTATAAAATCGCTGTGATTCCAGGCGAAACGTTCGGACTCCCGGATGCATGCTACATAAGGATTGCTTATGCTGCACTGGACAACAAGAGTTCAAAGATTGGAATTCAGCGATTGATAGATGGTCTTAATGGGATAATAAGAAAATAATGGACATTGATAACGTTAACAATACAGAGGTAATTATGAAATTTTGCAAAATTCTCACCCTTGGTTTGCTTTTGTTACCACTCAGCAGTCTTGCTGTCGATTCTGATGGTAACTATGCCGTGTGGGGTGTTGGTAAAAAGGCATGCTTTGGTTTTCTCAAGGCGAATGAGGCTGGCGATATTGAAAAATATCGGCATTACATCAAGGGCTTCTTGACAGCGTATAATATTTTTACTGAAAAGACCTACAATATTTCAGGTAAAATGGATGAAAATCAAGTACTTGAATGGATAACTGAATATTGTGAAGAGAACCAGATGTCTTCTGTGGAAAATGCATTAACCAGCTTTACTTTTGATCATTATGAATCTCGAACAAAATCAGCAAAACGAGGTTTCAGGCGATAAATAAGTGCATATCTATAGCTACAACTCGTAATTGCCTTCAATGGCATAGTCAGCGGGGATTTTATTCATTTTTTAAGGATAAAAAATTGATTAACTATTTGAAATAAGTCATTATAAGACCACCATAACTGGAGAACTGGGGGATAACCTCAGCATACGTTTAACGGGAGAACGAACTATGCAATCAAAAATTATTAAAGTCGCCGTTCTGGCTCTTTCATTGGGAATGCTTGGCGGTTGTGCAGATATGAAACAAATTGAAGAGGCTAAAGCTGCAGCTGCTGCCGCAATGTCAAAGGCTACTGATGCTTATAATCTGGCACAAACTGGTCATACCATTGCATCTGAAGCAGCTTATGCAGCTCAACAAGCTCAAGTAACAGCTGATTCTGCCCTGGAATGTTGTAATGCAAATTCAAGCAGGCTTGATCGCATGTTTGAAAAAGCGATGATGAAATAATAAATAATAATAATTGATTAAAAGTTAAAAGCCCTGCTGTCATACACAGGGCTTTTTTTTATGCCTACAAGGACGATTACATGGAAGTAAAGGAATAGGTAGTAGAAACTTTTAGTTAGCTACTTTAATCTCGGAATCAAGCCGCAACCGCAAATTGACTTTTTCTGCCTGGGTCAATTCCTTGTTTAATTTTTCTTTAACTTTTGCTTGCATTATTTTTGGGGTATACATGCCAATTGCTACTGGTAAACCATTAGGCTTATTGATTGCTTCATATGCTGCAGACCAGTCTATTTCATAATCACGATCATTTGCAATTTTAATAATTAAACTAACTACACTTGTTAAATTATTTTCGTATTTATGCCTGTCCTCTTCCAGAAAAGGATGTGCTTCAAGGTATATCACATCATTTTTAACACCAATTTTATATGGCTGGTTTATAATTTTTACCGGTGTTTTCAATGATACCTCTGAAAATAACGCCTCTATATCCTCAGGATATAAACGAATACAACCATGACTAACCCGCATACCTATTCCATATGGCTTATTTGTGCCATGTATCAAATAATCAGGTAATCCCAATCGCATTGCATAATCACCAAGTGGATTATCCGGGCCTGCTTTTACTATTTTAGGCAAAGGATCACCGACTTCTTCATGTTCTTTTCTTATCGATTCTGGCGGATACCAATTTGGTTTTTTCTTTTTTTCAATAATATTGGTAGTTATATAAGGTGTATTCCATCCTTCCCTGCCAACACCAAGCGGGTAAGTGATGACCTCCGCAGTTTTTCCTTTAACTTTTGGGGGATAATAATATAAACGCATCTCTGGAACGTTAAGAACTATTCCCCTTTTAGGC
>JANQJZ010000072.1 GCA_028281365.1 Gammaproteobacteria bacterium
GTATACGACAATTACAAGATCACAATGAATCAGTCGAATTAGCCCATCCCGGCCAACGCGTCGCTGTTAATCTACGCAATGTAAATAAAGAAGATATTAATAGAGGTGATGCATTAGTATCGACTGGATATTTGCGCCCAACTCGTTTGTTAGATGCTGAATTACAGATACTTGAAGATGTAGAACATCCTCCGAAATATGCAGAAATTGTCCGTATTCTATTCGGCACGTGTGAAATATTAGCAATGTTAAGAGTACTTGGAACCGATAAGCAAATTGAACCTGGATCGACTTGTGTCGTGCAATTTACATGCTTACGCGATGTTGTCGTTCCGGTAGGAGAACGTTTGATAGTTCGCACCATGTCTCCAGTAATAACAATTGCCGGTGGTCGAATACTTGACAATGCTCCGGTTAAACATCGTCGTTCTGATCAAGATGTTGTAGCACGATTACATAATCTTGCAAGCGGAAATAAAGCTGACGTGATGTATGAATTAGTTCGTGCGGCATCATATAAAGGAATAGATACAGAAGAACTCATTTCTACTACAGATATTTCCACAGATGATATAAATCAATCACTGGAACAAAATGAAATAATCCACATTAAACCTCAGAGATTAATATCAAAAAAAACATTCGATAAGCTGTGCAACAATGCCATTAAAGAAATAAAAAATTATCATAAAGAAAATCCCAGTAGACCCGGATTACCTTTAAGCGAATTAAGAACTCGCTTACCCCTGGAGATAGATGAACTGATTTTTAATTTTCTAATTGAGGATCTGGAAAATTACGATCAAGTACAAATCGATAAAAGTACTGTCCGGCATAATAAATTTGATCCGCTTCAATCGCTCAATAAAAAAGAACAACAGCTCACTAGGGAAATAATAAGCATATTTGAATCATCAGGCTTAAAACCACCTGAGCTTGACAAGGTATTAAGTGGCGACCCGGAACGTAAGCGTTTATTTCATATATTGAAAGAAACTGGTGAACTTGTGCCAATAATTAACAGAGATATAAATCGTACAATCGTATTTCATAAATCTGCCATCAAAGGAATGATAAACAAGCTGAAGACAACTTACCCCAATTCCACTACATTTACTGTTGCGGATGTTCGAAAGTTGGTCGATACCTCAAGAAAGTTTGCAATACCCTTACTTGAATATCTCGATAATAAACGAATAACCATACGTGTAGGTGATAAACGGAAAATATTTCGGGAATAAAGAAATGCATTATATACGGAACTAAAAAATTTTAATTGGAGGTGAATGTAGTCTGGTGATTGCCCTGGTCTTCAAAACCAGTGACCTGCATATCGTGGGTGGTGGGTTCGATTCCCATCCACCTCCGCCATTTTTATTTAAAAACTAATTGTTTTGATTTAATTAAACAGGAGAAAAAATTAATGAGTTCAGCCTTCGATATCCTTACGTCTTATCCGGCTACAGGCCCACATTCTGATTACACTGAGAAGTTAATGCTCTTCGGACAATTTGAAGGTATGTGGGATATGGATATGAAGTTCTTAGATGATGATGGAAACACTATTTTTCATGGCCCTGGAGAGTGGGCATTCGCCTGGGTGCTAGATGGGCGTGTGATGCAAGACGTACTTACATTCCCTGATTTGAAAGACCCAACACTGACTGAACCTGGTAAACGAAATATCGGAACGTCACTTCGGCATTACAATCCCAAGACTGATACCTGGCGAGTTGTTTGGATAGGTGCCTCAAGTAACAATCTTTGCTTTTTGCAAGCTAGCCAGGATGGTGACGACTTGTTACTTGAACGTAATGAGGAGAGCCTATCATTACTACGTTGGAGATTTTCTGACATTACTGATGATTCATTTCATTGGACCGGTCATTACTCAAAAGATCAAGGGGAAACCTGGATTTTAGAGCAAGATATGTTCGCAAAACGCCGAAAATAGTCAGGCAAATTATGCTACTACAATTATAAACTTCATGAAAAATTATTTAAATTCAATAACTTAAATTTTATCCTGTGCTTTCATGAAATACAAAATGCATAAAGTACATATTAAATCATTCTATTTTATTATTCATAGATAACTATCTATGAATAACCTTGACTAACTTTGATTATGCAAGTATATTTAAGCAAGTAGCTCACAAGCCACATATACCTGCATTGACGTAAATCAATGTCGCAATAATTTAAAGAGGCGAGTTGATGCATACATAATAGATACATCTAAAACAACATTGAACGGAGGAGATAAATCATGGGCTCGACCTTACGCTACCTTCACCATCCTGCATCCCAACCTTGCCGGGCAGCAATGCAATTCATGCTGGAAAACAATATACCCTTTGAAGAAGAGGTTGTTGATATCACTACAGATATTAATGAAAAGCCAGAATTTAGAGAAAAATATAATCCAACTGGACAGGTACCAATTCTTGTCGATGGTGACTTCACTATTTGGGAAAGTGCAGCTATCGCATACTATCTTAGTGAAAAGTTTAACTGTCCCGACAACTGGTGGGGACGAGACACACAAGAAAGGGGACATATTCAGCAATTTATGAACTGGTACGCCTATACACTTCGTCTCGGTGGCGGAGCTTTCCATTGGACGATCTTTGCACCAATGATTTACGGCTACGATAAAGATTTTTCTGCGGAAATCAAAAGAGGCCGTTTTCTTTTATATGAATCACTCGACATAATGGAAAACTATTGGCTCAAAGACAGAGAATTTGTTTGCAGCGATGTAATTAGTTATCCGGACTTAGCTGCCTGTCAAGATCTGCTTTCTCATGATGCCGGTCGGATCATCCCGGAAAGCGTTTGGGATAAACATCCAAAAACTCATGCATGGTTTAGAAGAATGCTTGATCGTCCTCACGCAAAGACTGTGGGTGCATGGCAATATGAGAATGTAGGAAAAATACTTGATGACGGTGTGAAATTTGAATTTAAACGTAAGACTGCTGTATTAAAGGGCACAGAACTGAATAGCGGTCATAATCATGGAATTTCATATGCTGGTCAGAAAGATGATTATATACAAGATTCAGAAGCCTAATGAATTAATGTTAAGGAAATGAATGTTTTATATAACACCTGGGTAATTTTAATAGTTTAGATCTCCTCCTTTTATAAGGGCGCGGTAAATTTACCGCGCCTTTAATGTTTACAAAGTTTGATCGATATTTTTATAAAATTTTTGCTCTAAGTGATCTTATAACAATGAGCTTTGTACTCATTTATTTAATTATCTAAATAGTGATCATCAATATAATTTTTCGGGTGTTTTACCTAATTCAACAACGATAATGTTAGATCCTTCACAATGTTGTGTTAATGCAAGGCTAAATTATCTTGCAGATTCTGTAGAGCATTCACTTTATCGTAATGGCAAAGTATTTATTCACCGAGATCCTGACGGTAACGACAGTCCAATCCAAGGGGCTACATTGAAACAAAAGAACGTTATTATAAATAATGCACGACTACTTGAACAACCTATGCACCGACAACTAGATGTTCACGGTTTTGAATTGCTACACCAACCGATGGCACACTCTGTTCAATTTTTTTTTGATAACCAGCATGTTATTCAAAAATATTATCCAGAGTGTACAGAGTTAGTAAAACAATCCACAAATGCGACACAGGTTTTTGCATTTGATCACAATATCCGCTGGCCCGTAGGAAAAGAAAGTGGCAAACGCATCAAAGGAAGCGGTCAACAAGTACAGGCACCTATTCATTATGTACACGGTGACTATACTCTTATGAGTGCGCCACAAAGGTTACGTGATTTGGCAAAACCACCCGGTATTAATGATACATTACGATCAATTTTAAATGAGGGTCAATCATTATTAAACAACGATGATGTACTTCGTATACTTTGTGAAGGTAGAAGATTTGCCTTTATAAATGTATGGCGCAATATTGATGACTTGCCTGTAATGAACGATCCATTGGCTTTATGTGATGCTGACAGTAAGGTTACCAATGACTTGGTTGTATTCGAAATACTCTATCATGATCGTATCGGTGAAAATTATTTTTCAAAATACTCACCGAACCATAAATGGTGGTACTACCCGCTTATGACACGAGATGAAGTTTTATTGATCAAACAATGGGATTCGATAGGAGCCCTCGCTCAATCTGTTTTTGTACACGCTGAAAAAAGTATTGATAAAGCGCCTTGTACTTTCAGTTTCCATACTGCATTCAGGAATCCTAATGTATCAAGTGATACACCACAAAGGAAAAGTATTGAAGTGAGATGTGTTGCCTTATTTGATTATTGAAAAAAGTAAATAATACCGCAAAGGAGTTAATCATGAAGTCTAATGAAATTTGTCATGTGGAAACTACATTCTTTCACAAGGAATTAGATAGTAAAAATTATCCGTTTGAAACAAATCGTTATTGGTTGTTCTCATCTAAATTATGCCCCTTTGCCCATCGTACCGAGATTACACGAATACTTACAGGACTTACTGAACACATTGGCCTTACTATTGCTGCATCAGTACAGACTGCTAAAGGATGGAATCTTGATGAACGCTATGAGTCTCAGGAAAGCACTCAAAGTCCTATTGATGGCATTGGACGATTGCCAGCAATCTATGAACTTTCTAATTCAAATTATACTGGTCGAGCTTCGGTACCAGTCTTGTTTGATACTAAGACTAACATCATAGTCAATAATGAATCAGCAGAGATTATTCGTCAGTTTGATAAAATAACAGTTAGTCATTTTGATCATTCATCGTTTTATCCAGCTAATAAACGTGTATTGATTAATGAGATTATAAATGGATTTTCAAATGATTTTGTTGGCCCTATCTATCGAGCTGGTTTCGCCAAAGATCAAAAGACCTATCATTCGAATTTTAATCGAGTGTTTTCTTACTTAGATAACCTTAATCAGCATTTAAGTGAATGTGGACCTTACATTGCAGGAGAGAAATTAACATTAGCAGATATACATGCTTTCCCGCATTTATCTCGCTTTGACTCGGTTTTTCACTCTCTTTATAGATTGAACCTTAAATATCTCTATCACTATCCGAACATAGTTGACTATATGAATCGTCTTGGTAAGATTTCCGCATTTGCAGACACATTAGATATTCAAGCTTTGAAAGAAGGTTATTTTCTTTCCTGGAATCAACCCACAAACGGACATTTTGTACCTGAAGGACCGGTTGTTAATCCGCGCACGGGTATAGCAATGAATCACTGAGTATATGATTACTTAATCTTCACTCTCAAAATTTATGAATAAAATTATTCTTCCACCTTATTTCAACTGCAGACATTGATGCCCAGGCTTTAGGAGAAAACTTAAAACTAGGTTCTACAGATAATTACAGTCAAAAAGATCTTCATATTGACCATAGATAAAGAACAACAAGATTCAACTATTTTCATATATTAAAGAGAACATTCGTAGTGAATAACTTAAAGCATGTCATTTCTAAGAATCTCGAGACAATGCAAATGCGACTGGCTAGTCACAGTGGCTTATTACTATTGGCATTCCTCGGGTTAATCAGCGGGCTGGCCGCAGGAATGATCATTATTGTCTTTAGACTATTTGTAGAATCAATTCAGTCTGGCTTATTACCGGATGGTAATCCGGAGAATTATGAAGCATTGACTGTGTTTTGGCGCTTTTCTTTACCGGTTATTGGCGGCCTTTTAGTAGGAGTGATTTTTCATCTAGCATCGAATCCACCAGCACGGGTAGGTATGGTTCATGTACTGGAACGATTAAGTTATCACGAAGGGCACATGTTGCGAAAAAATCTATGCATGCAATTTATTGGTGCTGCGATCTGTATTATCTTTGGTCAATCTGTTGGCAGGGAAACACCCAGTGTACATATGGGTGCATCAACATCCAGTCTATTAGGACAATGGCTAAGACTTCCAAATAATAGCATTCGAATATTGGTCGGTTGTGGAGCTGCTGCAGCTGTTGCTGCAGCGTTTAATACCCCGCTGGCTGGCGTTGTATTTGCTATCGAGGTTGTATTGATGGAATATACAGTTGCGGGGTTTATCCCGATCATCTTAGCCGCAGTAAGTGCAACAGTGATCAGTCGTGCGATCTATGGTTCTGAGCCGGCATTTCTCGTTCCTGCTCTGGACCTACATTCTCTGTATGAATTACCTTACATTATTATTATGGGGGTGTTAATTGGTAGTCTGGCTGCTGTTTTTATAACACTCGTACAGTGGACTGCGCAAAAAGCAAATCAATTTGAACTACCTTTTTGGCAACGTACCACGATTGCTGGCATTTGTATGGGTACATTAGCGATGGCTGTACCCGGAATCATGGGTATTGGTTATGACACAGTAAATGATACATTCCTGGGTACTGCTGGTATTTGGTTGATGATTAGTATCGCTATCTGTAAGGTTGTTGCGACTGGTATTGGTGCAGGAATGGGTATTCCGGCCGGATTGATAGGGCCAACTCTTGTAATGGGGGCGACTGCAGGTGGCGCACTAGGAGCTTTAATAGCTTATCTTCCTGTCACTGTATCACATACCGGCTTGTATGCCATGCTTGGTATGGGAGCAATGATGGGTGCCGCATTACGTGCCCCTCTTGCCGCGTTAATTGCATTACTAGAGTTGACTGCAAATCCAAATATAATTTTGCCCGGTATGCTCGCAATTGTCAGTGCTACCCTGACTACTAAGGATTTTTTTGGTAAAGATTCCGTATTTTTAACACAACTCCGTGAGATGGGCCTGGATTACCGTAACAACCCTGTTGCTCAATCATTACGTCGAATCGGTGTTGTTGCTGTAATAAACCGTAAATTTGTTAAAGCGGACCGAAATCAATCACGTTCTCAAGCTATAAAACTCCTAGAAAAACAACCTGAGTGGATCATACTAACCAAGGGTGATGAAACTGTCACATTATTACCCGCAGCTGACCTAGCGCACTTTCTTGAACAGGACCAACAATCCATTAATCCTGAAAAAACTCAAAATAACGGCATGGACGAATCGGAGGATATAAATAAGACAGAAGAGGAAGAAGAAATAATTATAGATTTAATAGAAATACCTGCAAAGCGTCTCCATGCTGTTTATATTCATTCACAGGCTACATTACAAGAATCGCTGGAAAGCTTGGTTGAAAAAGAAGCAGAAGCGTTGATTGTAAAACGAATTGGTACTAAACAGATATATGGTATTGTCACTCGCCAGGTTATTGAAGAAAGTTACAGCTATAAATAGAAAATAAGTAATCTCAAACATATATTATTTGTATCACTTGTTTATTAGTAATTATATTGTCTCTGCTTTTATTGATAATCTCAAATGTTTGCGAATATAGCACGATAATATATCTACCCCAATATTCAACATAGCGGTAACCAAAATCAAAAACAAAGCACGATCTATGCGTAGATCTGCAAAGGCGCTATCAATGTAAAATCCTAAAGTAGTAATTCCCAGTATGCCAAGTATTGCGGTTTCTCGCATGATCACTTCCCAACGATAAAACAGAAACGCCAGAAATTGTGGATAAACTCGAGGGATAATTTCAAAAACATAAAGATTAAACTTCACAGGAGAATCCGGTCGTAGTTTTAAGCTTTCAGTATACCGCCCTATTAGATGACCAATAATAGCACCGTTATGAAGTGCCAATGCTAATATTGCTGGCAACATAGATGGTCCCCAAAGTAATAAAAAAACGACGGCTAAAACATATTCCGGTGTTGAGCGCAAGATAACCAGAAAAAGATAACCAATGGAACGACCGATCCGGTTAAAAAATTTTGGTGATATTAAAGGAAAGCAAACTAGAGTTAGAATTCCAGTGGCAACCAAAGCAATCTGTGTTAACACTACTGTATTTAATAAGCCTGGCCAGGCCTGAGTACTTATCATCATCCAGAACCAAGACGTAAAGTTCACCAATACATTACTATCAAATTGTTCTACACCACGTAACGGTAACGGAATTATATCCTTAGTAAAGAAACGCATAATATTATCCAGGGAAATATCCCCCATACCCCAAGGTAAAATAAATAAAGAAACGATAATGTAAAATGGTAATAATGAACGTCGCATCCATTGATGCATTGTTGTAATTACTAAGTAGAAGATTATAAGTAACGCAGCAACTTCAGAATACTTGGCTTGAGCAAATGCAGATTCCAGATGAAAACCGATGGTAGGTAACCCTATGAAACCCAATATAGCACTGGAACGTAAACCACATTCAAAGCGATAAAGTGCATACGATTTAAAATGTATCAAGGAATCAGGTAAACGAGCGAAAAAAAATGTTGATAGTTTACTGGTTTCAGCTGATATTGCTTTAAGTGGCGTAGGATCCGATTCTTCAAGAATTTCGGAAAATACTTTAGCAAAGATACCAGAGTAAGGAATAACAATCGCAAAGATACCGGTTAGAGGAGTCAAACCAAACATCTGAATAAATAAAAGTGCCCAAAATAATTCATGGATAGCTCTAACAAACGCACAGGAAATACGAACAAATCTGTACTGAAATATAAGGGCAAGACCGAAACCAAATGAACAAGCAAGAGATACACCGAGAATAGCAAACGCAATGGTATTGATTATTGCATTAATTAAATTTTCGGTTTCAGTAAAATTCGGGGTAATCACCCCGGTTAACATTCGTGTTAGTTCTATCCAGGGATCGTGTGTAGTGATTTCCAAATCAGCAAAGATTAATAAGAAGACGGCCAGTCCCAAAAATCCCAGACTGGTTTTTAGAAGTGATGTAGATCGCCGTTCTATGTTTTGATTACTGATAGAGGAAACCGAGCTCATTCGCCTTCATATCCTGACTTGGCGTATCTAAAACAATTCGTCCTCCTTTTAATCCAACAATACGATCGGTGTAATTTAATGCAAGTTCTATGTCATGCATAGCTAGAATGACTGTTTCATGCCTGTGATTAATCTCCTGTAGTACATCTCGAGCCTGATGTTCATCAATAGCAGAAACAGGCTCATCTCCAATTAAAATAGAACCCTGATTAAAAAAGGCACGTCCTATTGCCGTACGTTGTTGTTGTCCACCTGAAAGCTCACCAACAGGAGAAAATAATTTGTTTTTTAGCCTTAACCTGTCAGCAATATTGGATACATTTTCTAATTCACGATTAAGAGGTTTTATCAAATTTACAAGATTATAGATGTTTGAATATGTGTGCAGTCGACCCATATAAATGTTATGAAACACTGATAAGTTTTTTACCAAACCAAGATCTTGTGGAATTAGCGCAACTGTATTATCACTTTGCTGATGAAGAAGTTGGAGTAAAGTTGATTTTCCCGCCCCACTCTTTCCAATTAATGCAATTCGTTCCCCAGCATTAATACTTATAGAAATATCGTGCAAAACAGGATGGCCATTATATCGACCTGTTTTGCATTTAAGTTCAAATAGAGATCGCGACATTTAATTTAATCTAAAAGTCCTATTTTTTTGCCCACTTCATAAATCGATCGATAATCGGCATTATTAGCTGGGATGAATGCGCTTCTTGGAAAAGAATTTAATAGTACCTTGTCTTTCATACTTAATAATGCCTTTTGCACCTTATCAGTAAACCCTTCTCCAAAACGGTTATCAATATCACCTTGTATCGTCCAGTTGTAATCTGGATAGGGAGGTGTTTGCCATATTATTTTTACTTTTGAAGTATCAATATTGCCGAGTGCCTTTTCCTTTTCCCACACTTTGAAATTGGTTGCGCCTACTTCGAAAGCACCAGCTTGCACAAGCGAAATAGTGCGGGAATGATCACCACTAAAACCTACACGACTAAATACATCTTCAGGACCTTTGCCAAAAACTTCGCGTATATGATACTCAGGCATTAAACGACCGGATGTCGAACCTTTGGAACCAAAAGTAAACGTTTTACCTGCTATTGCTCTAGGAAAATCATCACTCTTATTGAGACCAGTGCTCGAATGGGCAATAAAATAAGTCACAAATTTCTTGTCTTCTTCTCCTTGTGCTATAGCTTTGGAACCTTCCACCAATGTCCGCGCGCGAACACCTGAGAGTCCTCCAAACCAAGCCAACTGAATCTGATCATTTTGAAATGCTGTGACCGCTGCTGCATAAGATTTTACTGGAATATATTTAACCTCCACAGCAAGTTGTTCTTGTAAATAATTAGCGATCTTATTGAAACGAGTCAGGAGTCTTGTTTCATCTTGATCCGGAATAGCTGAGAAATAAAAAGTTTCAGCAAAAACAATAATTGGACACAGTAAAAGAGAAAATACAAACACCAATCTTTTTTTATTCATGATAATTTATTCATCCATTATTAATTAAATAACTAACATCACCACAATTAAATTTTTTATGATGATGCATAAACTTTCTTCTTATTTATTAAATTAGCATATGCAGATACTAATAATTCGGTCGCATGGTTGATTTCATCTTCTGTAGTCATCTTACCCAGTGAAAAACGGATTGTTCCCGTAGCATCTTGTTCTGAAACACTCATTGCCGCCAATACATGTGACATATTAATTTTTCCAGAATGACAAGCGGATCCAACAGAAGCGGCAATCTCCGGGACTAATTTTAATAATGTGTTTGCTGCAATACCTGGAAAACTAATCGATAATGTATTTGGTAAACGTATTTCCGGATGTCCATTCAGTCTTATTTCAGGAATACTTTGATTTATTTTTCGAAACAAGTAATCACGCATAGATTTGAGTCTTTGATATTCTTGCTGACATGTTTCACGTGCCAATTTACAGGCCGCCCCCAAACCAACAATGCTTGCTACATTTTCTGTTCCAGCCCGTCGATGTTGTTCATGTGATGCACCATGGATCAATCTTTCCAACTTTATACCTTCCTTCACATAAAGCGCCCCTACCCCTTTTGGCGCATAAAGCTTATGCCCTGCTACAGATAAGAGATCAATTTTCAATTCATTTACATGTGTTGGTATTTTTGCTATCGACTGTGCTGCATCAGTATGAAAGATAATGTTGTGTTTCCTGGCAAGCTCAGCGATTTCTGCAATAGGTTGAATCGTACCGACTTCGTTATTAGCATGCATGATGGTAACTAATACGGTGTTGGTTTGAATTGCACTTTCTATCGAATGCATATCAACTACACCATATTCATCAACAGGCACATAACTAACCTGAACACCTTGCTGTTCAAGATAATGACAAACTTCAAGCACAGCGGGATGCTCTATTATTGAAGTAATAATATGATTGCCTTGATTCGCTAGAACAGCACCACGTATAGCATAGTTATTTGACTCCGTCCCGCCGCTGGTAAATACGATTTCATCAAAGTTACATCCCAAAAGGTCAGCCACTTGTTGCCTCGCTTCTCCAATCGCTGACTTCGCAATGGCACCATATCTATGATTACTGGATGGATTGCCAAAATGCTGCTCAATAAATGGGTACATCGCATCTGCAACCTCAGAGGCAATGGGTGTCGTAGCGTTGTAATCCAGATAAATTGGCTTCATCTTGAGCAGCCCTCTGGAGAATTTATTTCAATCGTAAAAAAATTATGAAGCTTGGTAAGTAATCGGATGGGAGATTTTAAAAAAATTGTCAGGATTACCTGATCAAGAAATGTGAGAATTATTATCTGTGTTAGAAACTGACCTTCCCATTGATATCGCCAGCGGACCCGCCAGCCAGAATAGCCAGTCATATCAAACACCTAAACACGATTTTTTGCCTCATACTCTCTTACACAGCACTTTTATTGCTTGCAAATGGCTAGACCTAATAAAGATTATCATAATTACTTAATTACTATACTATTCAATATTGATCTTTTATAGTTAGTATATTATTGAAAAGTATAGTATTTATAAGTAATAGAACTGAAATCTAGTACATCATTAATAAAATAATCACATAATTATACGCATATTTGAGCATTTTCATAGAAAAAACTTGATCAAAAATAATCAATGATGTACAAATGAGATTAATAATGACTAAGTTTTGAGGGCTCCTCCCTATCTGTGAAGCACAATTAAGGGGACCCCGTTAAGGATTCTTAATTTTCGAAATTTTCTAAGCACAGCACAATATTTCCAAGGGGGAATGATCATTTATGGATCTGACGATGTACTGGTTTATGTTTCCGGTCTCAATTTGCGTTGCAACTACCGCGATGTTGACTGGTATCGGTGGAGCAGCCTTATTTGTACCGATATTTCTCATAATTTTTCCTCTACTTGGTGAACAATATGTCCTCGAAACGGCAGTTGCTGCGATAGGTGTTGGTTTACTAACTGAAACCTTCGGGTTCACTTCCGGTTTCATTGGATATTATCGACGAAGATTGATCGATTTTAAAATTGCTAAGACTTTTATAGTGTTAGCAGTTCCAACTGCTTTAGCTGGTGCCTTAATTGCGCATTATGTCAATGGTACGCTGCTTAAAGCTATGTACGCGTCTTTAATGTTAGTTATGGCTTGGGTTCTCCTTAACGAAAGTAATGAACAAGCACCAGTTGGTACGAGCGGTAATGAAGATGAAAAAAATAAAGATCCGAATTTAAGAGAAATAACGGCAGCTGACGGCACTGTGTATCGTTATCGATTTGCAGGAAAAGCTGACAGACCAAATGGAACTACTTCATTTGGTGGCTTCCTTTGTGGCATGCTTGGTGTCGGTATCGGTGAAGTGGTTATGCCGAACCTGGTTAAAAAGGTGGGTGTACCTGTCGGCGTTGCTGCAGGTAGTTCAGTAACCGTTGTAATCGTGACGGTAATGTCAGCCTCATTTACTCATATTGCAGCCCTCATGGCTGAAGGCGGCGTTAATGCAGTTCCCTGGCACCTGGTAATGTATACCGTCCCAGGAGTTTTAATTGGTGGACAAATAGGACCAAGACTTCAAGGCAAAATATCATCAAAAACAATGGAACGTGGTATTGCTACAGTGTTTACCGTTATAGGTATCGCCATGTTCGTAATTGTTTTTAAGGAACTATCGGCATATTTCTAAAATTAACTATATTGGATTTATTAAAGATCAATTTATGACATGAAAAATTATAAGCGTATTTTATTTCCTACAGCTTTAATTCAACAATCGCCGTTGATTGGTAAACGTGCGGTCAAGTTAGCAGAACAAGCAGAAGCAAAGCTGAGTCTGCTTCATGTAATAGAAACTCAAAAAGATTATGGTGAAGAAACGAAAGCTTCCTATGAAAAACTGATTGAGGAAAAACGGCAACAACTATCGCAATTGGCTAAAGAACTTTCCATTCCTGAAGCTGATCAACATATCCAAGTTGGGGCTCCAAAACACGTTATTCTTGACTATGCTAAAAAAATAGAATGCGATTTAATTATACTCGCCAGCCATGCCGAGCATGGTTATGCTCATTTACTTGGTTCTACAGCAATTGCCGTAGTACATAGTGCGCCTTGTGATGTCTTAACCATACGTGTTGGCGGCCCAATAATTCAAGACTATCATCAAGCCCTATTTCCAACTGCCCTAGTTGAGCACTCTGGCATGGTTGCAGAACGTGCAGCATCATTTGCCAAAAGTGTTGGTTCCAAATTAAGTTTGTTACACGTAGTAGAACCCATAATGGGTTATGGGTTTGGTTCTGTCAGTTCAGATAGCATCAATGCAGTATTAGAAAAGCAAGCTCTAAAACAATTGAAGGAATTGACGAAGAATACTAGTGTTTCCGAGCAAGATCTGTATGTTAAAAGTGGAATACCTAAATCCGTCATCCTTGAAACAGCAGACGAGCAGGCCACAGATATTATTATCATTGCCAGCCATGGCCGTCATGGTGTAACACATTTATTGGGTTCTACAGCGATTGCTGTAGCACATAGCGCCAAGTGTGATGTATTAACTGTGCGTATAAAAGAAAAGGTTGTGATGCCTTCACAAAAATAATCTGCTGCATATTTTTCATAAAACTAAAATCAATTCCCTGGGGAGGGGTAAGAATGACATCACCTGAACAAATACAAATTGAAGTAGTCGTCCTTGGTTCGGGCCCTGGTGGGTATACTGCTGCATTCCGAGCTGCGGACTTAGGCAAGAAGGTCATACTGATCGAACGTTATCCAAACTTAGGAGGTGTCTGTCTTAACGTTGGCTGTATTCCCTCAAAAGCAATATTACACTTTGCTAAAGTTATTTCAGAAGTTGAGGAACTAAAAGAAAGTGGTATCAGTTCAGTAGATATTAAGAATGATGAGAAATCAGTTCGTAAATGGACAGAGAGTATCATTAAAAAATTGACTGGTGGACTGAAACATCTTTCAAAACAACGCAAGGTTGAAATATTAGAGGGATATGGTTCATTCCTTTCACCTAACGAAATAGAAGTTAAAGACAAAAACGGTAATATCAAAGTAGTTTCATTCGAACAGGCAATTATAGCTGCAGGTTCACAACCGATCATGATTCCAGGATTACCCGATGATCCACGTATATTAGATTCAACCAGTGCACTATTGCTTGATAAAATCCCGGATCGAATGCTGATAATTGGTGGCGGTATTATTGGCCTTGAAGTAGCGACAATGTATGAAGCATTGGGCACAAAAATCACAATAGTCGAGATGATGGATAGCCTGGTTGCCGGTTGTGATTCTGATATTGTTCGTCCTTTTCATAACCAAATTAAATCTCGCTATGAGAACATCTATCTAAGCACTTCCGTTACGAAAGTCACAGCTGAAAAAGATCATTTAGCCGTTAACTTTAATGGAAAAGATGCGCCTGAAGAGGAACATTTTGATGCTGTCCTTGTCGCGGTTGGCCGCAGACCAAATGGAAATAATATTGGTGCTGAAAACGCAGGAATAAATGTGGATGAACGCGGTTTTATACCTGTAGATCATCAACAACGTACCAACGTCCCAAATATATATGCAATTGGAGATATTGTAAGTCAGCCAATGCTGGCACATAAATCATCGCATGAAGCAAAAGTTGCAGCCGAAGTGATTGCAGGCCTTGATGCAAGCTCAGAGAATATTATGATTCCAGCTGTTGCCTATACCGATCCCGAAATTGCCTGGGTTGGTGTTACTGAAGCTGAGGCTAAAGCTAAAGGAATGAACATTGGCAAAGGTGCTTTTCCCTGGGCAGCTAACGGCCGTTCATTGACCCTTGGACGTGATGAAGGGATTACAAAGTTAATTTTTGATAAAGAAACTAACCAAATAATAGGTGCAGCAATTGTCGGCCCAAGTGCAGGTGATTTGATTGCGGAATGTACGTTAGCGATAAACATGGGATGTACAGTCGAAGATATTGAACATACCATTCATCCACATCCATCATTATCCGAGACAGTTAGTATGGCAGCTGAAATGTATAGTGGAAATATAACAGACCTATACGTGCCAAAAAGACAAGCCCTGAATTAAATAAAATATATAAATTTTTGGTTTAAAGAGTACCGGAAAGTGAAATCGAAACATCTACTAACAACAATACAAATTTTCTGATTATTTTACAGTTTTTCCCTAAAATACACTTACTTAATGCCGATATAAGCGGTTGACAAGACTAGCTTAAAACAATATTGTTGCGCCGCATTATTATGCAACAGTTCGCGCAACACTATAACAATAAGTATTTGAAAATAAAGGAATTATCATTGGATAAGACATCAAGCTCAAAAGTTCGGACGATTCGAAATGTAACTTGTCCTTTTTGCGGAATCCTATGCGATGACCTCGTTATTCAAAATCAGAATGGAAAAGTTAAGGTCATTGAAAATCGTTGTCCCAAGTCGACTACAGCGTTTGAAAAAGAGCTGCCTGAAAATACCCCAAAAATAAAAGGCAAAAAAGTATCCCTTGAAGAAGCCATTGATGCTATTTGTGCAATTCTAAAAAAATCACATACACCATTATTTGCTGGTTTAGGCACAGATGCAGGCGGCATGCGGCAAGTCATGCAGCTCGCAGATAAAACCGGTGCTGTACTTGATCATATGCATGGTGACGCACTGATTAGAAATACATTAGTACTTCAGGATCTAGGTTGGATAACGACAACCATGGCGGAAATTAAAAATCGTGCAGATCTGATAATCTTTGCCGGTACCGATGCGAGCCATTACTTAAGATTTTTTGAACGTGTCATTTGGAACAAACAATCACTTTTCAACCTAAAAAATGATAAACGACATATTGTTTATATTGGTGAAAATTTAAATACCAAGGCCGGCATAAGCCCTACTGGTAAACGACCTACAGTATTGAATTGCAAAACTGAACAAATCGGTGAAATTATTTCCAGTTTGCATGCGATAGTGACAGGCGCAAGTATCGACGTAAAAGAAATTGCAGGGATAAAAATCAAAACGTTAGAGAAATTAGCTGAACAAATGAAAGCCGCAAAATACGGTGTTATTGTCTGGTCTCCAGCTGAACTGGATATCCCGCATGCAGAACTGACTATTCAAAATTTTTGTGAGATTGTTAAATACTTAACCCGCGTTACACGATTTGCCGGTTTTTCCCTGGGCGGTAATGACGGTGCAACGACAGCGAACAGCGTTTGTGCCTGGCAATCCGGTTACCCACTCAGGGTTAATTTTAATAAAGGTTACCCTGATTATGACGCACATCATTACTCAACACGCAATGTCTTAAAAAACAAAGAAGTCGATGCCCTGCTGTGGATTTCCAGTTTTAGTTCAAACACGAATGCACCACGGGCATCAATACCGACTATCGTATTAGCAACACCGGACACTAAACTTAACTTTAGACCAGATGTATTTATTCCTGTATCGACACCCGGTGTTGATCATACAGGTCAATTGTTTCGCACTGACAGCGTCGTGGCATTACCTTTAAAACAGGTGCGCCGTTCTCCGTATACAAGTGTTCACTCAATACTGAAACAGGTTATCGAAAAAATTTAAATATTATGTATATCAAATTAACAAACGGCATTGTTTACGATCCTGTTCACGGCATTAACGGGGAGCAAAGGGATATTTATATCCGTGATGGTTACATCACTCGAAAACCTGCCGGCAATGTAAAAATAAATCAAGTTTATGATCTCAAAGGCAAGATCATTATGGCCGGCGCGATTGATATTCATACCCACATTGGCGGTGGTAAAGTCAATATTGCTCGGATGATGTTACCCGAAGATCATGAAGCTGACCTGGTCAGGAAGACAAAATTAACACGTTCCGGTTGTGGCCACGCTGCTCCATCTACACTGACTGCGGGATACCGTTATGCAGAAATGGGTTATACCGCATGTTTTGAACCAGCAATGCTACCTGCTAATGCACGCCAAACACATATGGAAATGGCTGACACGCCGATGGTCGATAAAGGTGCATACGCTATGTTGGGCAGCGATGATTTCTTTTTACGTATGCTCTCATCAAAAAAAGACCAGGAAGCCATTAGTGATTATGTCGGTTGGATAATTAATGCTACTCAGGCACTGGGGATTAAAGTGGTTAATCCCGGTGGAATTAATGCATTCAAGTTTAACCAACGCAAACTCGATCTCGATGAATTAAATCAATATTATGGTGTATCTCCCAGGGATATTATTAAATCGCTTGCCAGAGCAGTAACTGAACTAGGTATACCTCATCCCTTACACGTTCATGGCTGTAACCTGGGTGTTCCCGGTAATGTTAATACGACGCTTGATACTATCCGTGCGGTTGAAGGTATGCGAATGCATCTCACTCATATTCAGTTTCATAGTTATGGCACAGAGGGTGACAGAAAGTTTTCTTCAGGAGCGGCTGAAATTGCAGAGGCAATCAATAAAAACCCGAATATCTCGATTGATGTTGGACAAATTCTGTTTGGTCAAACAGTGACTGCATCAGGCGATTCAATGCACCAGTATGCCGGTCATTGGCATGCCCATCCAAAAAAATGGGTCATTATGGATATTGAGTGTGATGCTGGTTGTGGTGTGGTTCCGTTTAAATACCGCGACAAGAATTTTGTTAATGCATTGCAATGGACGATTGGACTGGAATTATTTTTATTAGTCGATGATCCATGGCGGATATTTTTAACGACTGATCACCCCAACGGCGCCCCTTTTACCAGTTATCCGCATTTGATTCGACTATTAATGGATCGTAGTTTTAGAAATGACATGCTATCTACAATTAATAAGGAAGCGGCTAAAACAAGTACATTAGCCAGTATTGATCGAGAATATTCTTTATACGATATTGCCATCATGACTCGCGCTGCACCAGCCAGAAGCCTGGGATTAAAAAATCGTGGTCATTTAGGTTCCGGTGCCGTTGCAGATATAACTGTTTATAGCGAGCAAAAAAATAAAGAAAAAATGTTTAGCAAACCGGATTATGTATTTAAAGACGGTGAAGTTATCGTGCGTAATGGAAAAATTGTAAAAGTCGTTAACGGCGCAACACATACCCTCCGTCCGGAATTCGATAAGGGTATTGAAAAATCATTAAAACGTTATTTTGACAGGTATCAGACAATTAGTCTGGATAATTTCAAAATAGATGATGATGAGATTGTTGAACATGGCAATGGCAAGATCATCGTTCAACCTTGTATGTAATTATCGACCATGAAAGTAAACGGCGTCCATATCGATGATACATTTGCAGAAGCTTTTCCGATGAAAGCCACACGTATCATCATTACAGCTATGAATCTGAAATGGGCAAAACGTGCCGCTAATGCCATACGTGGATTTGCGTCGTCAGTAATTGCATGTGGAATTGAGGCTGACATTGAACGTGAACTAAAACCATCAGAAACACCGGATGGCCGGCCC
>JANQJZ010000022.1 GCA_028281365.1 Gammaproteobacteria bacterium
TTCAGGATACATGTAGACGTTAGCAAAGACGTAAACCGTGCCCTGTTGGGTATGCGTACGTTTTTGTGGTTCAAGTTCCATGCACCAGTTATTGGTTGGACAATAGAACATATTAGGTTCTTTTGGATCAACCGAACAAGGTTGTTGGTCCTTACCACCCATTGCTGAAGGACAAGTTTGAACATTCACACCAACTGCAAAAGGTGAGTGTTTCTTGACCTTAACAGGACGACCGGTTTTCATGTCAACCTTTTCAGCCCAGTTAACGGTAACATACTTGTGTGCACGTAATAATGTTCCATCACGACGATCATGAACGTAGGCAAAACCGTTACGATCAAAGTGGGTCAGGGTTGGTACTTTCTTACCATCGATCGTCATTTCGGTAAGCATATTTTCATTCACACCGTCATAGTCCCATTGATCGTATGGCGTCATCTGATAGGCCCAAACCACTTCACCGGTATCAACCTTACGCGCAAAGGTCGTCATTGACCATTTATTGTCATAGGTGCCATCGTTACAGTTTTCATGCGTATGCTTCTTGCCTTTATGACCACAACGATAAGAAGGACTCCAATGACCAGGGTTACCGGTAGACCAGTAGACCATTTTCAGTTTAGGGTCATAACTACCCCAGGCCCATGCCGCACCACCACCAATCTTGAACTCATCATTAGGGTAAGAAGAAAGACCTATATCCTTGCCGGCAGTACCGAATTGTGGATTGGCCTTGTTACTGTTCTTGGTTAGACACACATCTTTATCTGAACCGGTAGAGTGACATTTCCAGACTTCCTTACCCGTCATGATGTCATAGGCAACCAGACGACCACGAGCGGCAAACTCATCACCACCAAAACCAGCAACAACATAATTTTCAGCAATTAAAGTCGGTCCTGTGTGAGTCTCACCTTTTGGTGGATAAGCATGTTTCGTGACCCATTTTTCTTCACCGGTCTTCGCGTCAAGCGCAACGATAAACCCGTCAAGTGTATGAGTGATGATCATGCCTTTTGCATAGTTCAGTCCCCTATGAACCGTATCACAACAGGCACGAGGAACAGCGGTTTCATCACGATCCGTTTGTTTTTCCCAACTCCAGACCTGTTCAGGGTTATCCGGATCACTGAGATCCAGTGCCTGAACAATATTTGGCCAAGCGCTGGAAAAATACATCATTGGTTTTCCACCGACTTCAACTACAATCGGTTGACCTTCATGACCACGCAAAGCACCCGTTGATTGACTCCACGCCAAATTCAACCGAGAAACATTCGCCTCATTGATTTGCTTTAATTGACTATGACGAGTCAGTTTATTATCCCTTCCAGGTGCGGGCCATAAGTTAGGATTTTTTACCGCCTTATCAATCTCTTCAGATGCTGTGCCAGCTCCAGCATTCATGCCGGTTAATGCTAATGTTGCAATCATCGCAGCATAGGCTAACCGACGACTAATTAACTTTATCATTTTCAGACCTCCTCAATTATTTTTATTTAGTTTAAGGACTACTCCCTATGCAAACAGATCAGATATAAACTCCTCATCATAAACAACTAAAAATGTCCGGCATCATTTGCCGGACATTTCTAAATCAAATAGAGGAGGTTAATGTTACTTATTTGCATCAGACAAGATTATCCCACTTTATATAACAGCAGATAATATGAAATTATCATTTTTCATATGGGATATATTCACTAAAACCAACAATAATTAGCTCAATTAGTTAATATAAATTCCCAAAAACAATAGGACCTTTTCCTATATATTTTATGTTTTATCTAAAAATCAAAACAAATTAATTAGTTACTTCAACACCTGCCAAACCTCTTCCATGATGATGGCGGAAATATCAACTGGATGTAATGCAGCATTTTCTCGACGTTGCTGACACGATTTCATTAAGGAAAAATTCTCTTCGTTTAATCCGAAGCCGTCCCCGAATTCCTTTGCTCCAACCATCTATATATGATCGACTCTTAAGTTTTTCCTTATTTATTGAAGTTAATAAAGCCTTCCAAATTACTGGAAGGCATCATAGAAAAGCCTAATAGAACTTTTGAGAGCAGAAATCCACAAAAGACTATTAACACATTTTGTCATCTATAAAAAAATAAATAGATATTATTTTTCTTAATAATATTGAGAATTTTTACGCCGTTATATGGAAATTCATCCTTAATATGACTTATTCAGGACTGAAATAGGAAGTCTTTCTGAAATAAATCATTCTATATTAAAATTAGGCTAATAATTTTTATTTTAATAAAACGAATTACTAAATGAACGTGCCTTATTATCTGATACCTCAGTTTAATACTGTCCTTAAATCAACAGGATATATATTTTCAATTTTTGTATTAGCATCATGTGAGTCAAGTATAGACCCCGATGATTTTTTTCCTCTCCAAAATAATACGCAATGGATCTATTCCGGTTATCAAAATAACTGGCGCCTGACTGATAGTGACTTCATCCATATCGTACGAAATATAGAACATCATGAAGACAAGAATGGCATTTTACTCAAACGCACACGACAAGATAAAAATGAATTAATCTATCGAATTGATGAATCCGGTGTCTATTTTTTAAAAAATACAGATGGTTCGATGGAAGATTCCGGTGAATTGATATTTCCACTACCGCCTAAAATGAGTGATAGGTGGACACGCAAGATAAAAACCCGGTTCATACCTGAGTTTGCCTGTGGTTACTGTACTAGCACTGATACACTAAAACACCCGTTAGTCGTTGAATTTTCAGTTATTAAAATTAATGCCAATATAAAAACTCCTGCAGGCAAATTTAAAAACTGTGTTGTAATTGAAGGAATTGGCAAGGCAGAAATTGACGCCGGAGATTCCATGGGCAATGTCAATGTTGAACTACATATACGCGAATGGTATGCACCGGGAGTTGGCCTGGTTAAACTGGAATGGCGAGAACAAACGGATCAGGATATTTTAATGACTGGCGACTATCGCCTGGAACTGAAGGACATATATTATAATCAATAAGATTGATTAATATCTAAAACCGATGATATTCAATAACAAGTTCCTGTTAATTATATTATTATTTTTTCTGCAAACAGCTTGTTTTCAAGAAACGAATTACTCTAAAGCATTTCAGAATGGAGACTATGAACGATCATTCTACTTGCTAAAACAAGCAGAAAGAAATTCACCAGATCCTTTTGTACACAATTTGCTTGGGGCCCATTATGAATTGGGGCTGGCAACACCGCGTAATTATTCTAAAGCCTACAAATATTATGAAAGAGCCGCCATTGCCGACCTGCCACAGGCGCAAGTCAACCTGGGCAGGATGATTGAGAATGGCAGGGGCACAGTGCTAGATCCAGCCTTGGCCTATGGCTGGTATTGGGCGGCATTCCATTCCGGACATGATTCAGCCCTTCCCTATGTTCAAAATTTATCTGGTCAATTGTATGCGCACTTGATCAATGAAGCCCGAAAGAAAGTTAGCAAAATCCTTAATAAAGATTTAACCGTTGTGAAATAAGTCTATTTAAAAAATCATTTATCAGGCAAGACCGTCTCAGGCAGATCAAAAAACTCCAGTGCATCTGATACATCGCCACCCTGATAAGCATCAGTCGGTTGGAGCATGTCAAAATCATTTCCATCGGAAACTTCGCCTATCTGGGGCACACCTTTTCTGGCTTTGTTTCCCGCCTCAATCACCATTTTATGTAATTTAGCACTATACGGTATTCGATAGGCTCTGGGTTCTACATTATCGGAGGTACTTTGCACATCAGTAACCCATAAATATATTTCGCCACTGGTACCTTTTGCCTTATTGGGTTCCTTGACCATTTCGGATACCAGTTTAAACCTGTCCGGTATCGTTTCCGAGGTCGGCCAACCGAGTAGTGGTGGAAACGAAAAGTAAGAAAGCAGATAAAAACAAAACATAATAATAACCATAACCAGCTTGATTACCCATGGCCAATGAGAGTAAATAGCCATTAGTACCAGTAGCGCAGCAGTTACAACATAACATGCAATAAGACCTGACTGGGCAAGTAACATAATAATCCCCTTTTTTATAATCTAACTATACTTTTCTGAATATGGTTGATGCTGGCAATATCACCGGCTTTGTTTATTGAAAACCTCACCGCTGTTTTTTCAGCACCACGATTATCTAGCTTAACTTCTCCGTAATATACAATTTCCAGTGCAGGATTTACTTTCATGACTTTAACATTCACATTAACCGGTTGTCTGTTTACAGTCGCATAGTAATGAAGGTTGACTACATACTCACCAGAGACCACACCCCGGATGGTAACCACTTCCTGATTCAATGGATTTTGGATTTCGATTCCATCAACTATAATAGTATCGTTAGCGGTACCACGATCATCCCGATCAAGATGCACTAAACCCGCTTCCCGATCACGGAACCAGACTAAATTACCTTTAGGATCCTCTACCCATATGTCTATATCATTAGGATTATTATCCTCCCAATTGATAGTAATAATATATTCTGCCTTTGGGTCAATAATCCCGGTTTTTGCTTCCGGGTTCATAAAGATAATGGCGATCAAAAATAGAAAAGTAAATCCTAACAGACCATTAAACAAAAGATCGGTAAAAGGATCCGATAATTTTTTTTCTCTATGCCAACGATTACTAAAAGCCATGTTAATTATTATTAAACGTTATCACTATTCCAGGCCCGTATCAGAAAATTCCAGGATCTGTTCGATCAATTTATCTGCTCCCTTATCCAATACCAGATATTGCAGACCAAGTAATAAACTACAGGTTAATCCTGTCAAAGTAGTGAATAGAGCGGTACCCATACCTAAGCTCATTTGTTGTAATATATTTTGCATAGTATCAACATTGAGCGTTTCAGCATTGGCAACTGAACCAAGCATTAGAACAAAACCAACAATTGTCCCCATTAATCCAAGTTTCAAAAGCACATCTACAAGAAACCAGCCAATATCATGCGACCCCTTGGTTCTGGCTATGAGAATATCAACTGTATTTGAACTATTAATAGTGTCATCAGTACGTTCAGATATATTTTTTAAGCTGGCCAGGTAATTACCAAATAAACTATTAACAGGGACCTTCTCATCGCCGACTTTTACCTGTTCGTTTTCTATATTTAGCGAATTCGACTTGCTCTTACACTTATTAATCACATTAAAAGCAATGTTAATTTGTGATGACAAATATATCGTTCTGATAGCGCAGTGAACTAAACCTACAAAAAATAAAAAGCCTATTGCAAAACAAAGACGACTTTTATCCACAAATATCAATGTAGAAATAAGACCTTCATGCCAACATATAATTAAACCAAACAATATCAGGCTGAAAACCAAACTCCCTATAAGAAACAACCCATGTGTATAATCCCATAAAGAAGGTAAATCTTGTCTGTCCAATATCATTTGTTATTCCACTTCGATTTCGAATCGTGTACCTTTGTCAGAAAGATCCCTGTCAGTGATCATGTATTTACCCGGTTTTACTGCGAGAAAATACAGCACGGCGGTAACTGGGCCGTCGAAATCAATCGATCTCAGACTGTTTATACCTATTTCCATTTGTGCTATGTCCAGCTTTCTAATGTATATGTGCGAGAAAAATTTTGCTCCCTGTAATATATATTCATGCTTACCGCTGGATGTAATCGGTAACTTGTAACATTGCCCTGTTTCTATTTTGTATTTTGGAACTGAGACTGAAAAGCCGGCATCATCAAAACCCAGTTTTTGTTCCTCGAGTTTTTCACAGCGAGCAATCAAATTTCCCTTTGCAAAAACCGAATTAGAAAAAAAAAGGACAGAAAGAATAACTAAAATATATTTTTTGTTCCTAAACTGCATAAACATTTTTTACCCCTTATTTATTTTCTCATAAAAGTTATACATCTTGGATGGCCTTAACAACTCCTTTTTTAATAGCAATCAACATAAGTTCACGTGTATTTTTTACACGTAACTTTCTTAAAATGCGAGAACGATAATTAGCGATAGTCTTCGGAGAAAGGCACATCTCGTCAGCAATCTCTGTGGTTTTTCGACCCTCTGACACCAACTTGAAAATAGAAAACTCTTTTGCTGTTAATGTATCAAGTTGTGTAAAAGGTTCCGGCGACTCCCAATCATCTTTATTATCTATTCCCATTAACGCAATTCTCTGCGCATATTTTTCTCCAAGGTAATAGTTTCCACTATATACCTTGTTTATCGCTTCTACCATTATTGAAAGAGAGTTTGCTTTCGTAATAAAACCCTTTGCACCACAACGAATGACCTGTGCGGCAATTTGTGTCTCATCGAACATTGTGCATACAATTATCCTGGCCATTGGGTCAAACTTGATTATTGTTTCTATACAACTAAAACCACTTTTACCTGGCATTGAGATATCTACCAGGCAAACATCCGGTCTTAATTTTTTATATAGCATATAGCCATCGTTAGCATTATTTGCACAGCCTAAAACATTAAAACCTTCTGCTTCCAGAAGATTTTTATATCCATCAGAAACTATTTCGTGATCATCAATTATCAGTAAATTTATTTTTCCATTATCCATAATTATTGATATACAATATCTCTCGGTATTAATATTGAAAGTTCTGTCCCTTCCTGCTGTGCAGTGACGATCTCGAATGAACCTTCCAGATTATTGACCCGCTCGCGGATTCCGATCAGACCCAGTCCTTCAGTTTCAGGTGGATAGACAAAACCACAACCATTGTCACTCAATAGCATGAATATCCAGTTATTACTCTCATCATCACCAATACTCTGGTAATCAACAAACAGACTGACTTCCGTTGCACCGGAATGCTTCAAAATATTAGTCAATCCTTCCTGTACAGAACGGTATATTACCAGCGCAACAGAAATATTAATTCGCCTGTCATCACCGTTGCTTGAAAATTCGATCTGGTAGGCAGGATTGTTTTCCTGCCACTCGGCGACTAAATTACTCAGCGCTGCATCCAGGCCTATCTTTTCCAGTATCGTCGGGCGCAACTCATTTAACATTAGCCGGGTTAGCCGGCTTAATTGTTCAGAATTTGAAATAACCTTATCTACGATCTTTATTAATGCTGGATCATTTTGCAAACCGGTCTTGATTGTTGACGCATTGGCATGAATTGCTGTTAAATATTGTCCGAATATATCATGTAAATCAGAAGCAATTCGTTTTCTTTCAGCTTCCTGGATCTCAGAGATACGATTTAACAACCTGCGGTTTTCATTTAATGTATCTGCTTGTTGCCTCTGGCTTGACTCCAGGGAAGCCTGTACTTTCAGACTTTTATTTAATGCATATCTCGCATCTTTCCAGCGCCGGTGACTAAACCACACCAAGCCTGGAAAAAAAACCAGGGTTGTAATAATTAATTCATCGATTTCAAACCAGTCATATTGACGGGTCCAATGGAATAAAAATTCATAGAAATCAAAGTAAGCAGAAAAAAATAATGTGATCAGACTGATTAATATGATTAAAATCATATCCTGTCTGGCTTTAAATTTTTTTTCACTTTTATCGATAAAGATATCAAGTGAATTTCTTTTCGATGAATTATCCTGTAGACGACGATAGCTAAGAGACATAGTTAGTAACTGGATATATTCAAAATTTCGTCGCCGAAA
Source organism: Gammaproteobacteria bacterium (assembly GCA_028281365.1). Lineage (GTDB taxonomy): Bacteria > Pseudomonadota > Gammaproteobacteria > Eutrophobiales > Eutrophobiaceae > JANQJZ01. The sequence goes on from JANQJZ010000022.1 coordinate 7,682, forward strand.
TATAAATCAATTATTGACTAATTTATATTAGTGGCAGGAAAGAAATGAAATACTCCTGAATAATTTGGGCACTTATCCTCACATTAGTAAACCAAGTCACCATACTTTGGAACTGTTCAAGGTTTATTGCCTGAGATAAATTATGATCGGTGGTTTATAGAAGACACAATAATTCTGATCCTGAGCCATTTATTTTCGCAGGCAGGAAAGCTTACAACGTTAAAATCTCTGCTTCGCATAAACTCGCAGGGATATTTTCATCACTTACTAACTGACTTTTTCCTATTGACTGTTCTACTCATTTCTCGATAGTGTATTTCTAATAATTAAATTTATTATACATTTTGGATCAACTTTTTTTTTGAATTGATTGAATGGACAATAGAAGAACTATACCAATGCTAAAATATGCTCCAGTAATTTTATTTCTTTACCTCCTGAACCAGGCTGCTTACGCAGGTCAAACCTTGCAGGTCACCAAGACAATGAAGCTTGAAACAAGTTCGGAAATAGTTTGGGATTACGTTGGTGATTTTTGTGCTATTAAAGAATGGCACCCTGCTGTTGCAAAATGTGATATTACAGAAGAGGATAATGGTAAGTTTCGTACCCTCACCTTACAGGATGGAGCAATTATAAAAGAAAAGCATGGCGGTAATAACCCGACTGGTTATATGTATTCGATCACTGAAAGTCCATTACCAGTCAAAAACTATAATGCCTTGTTTGAAGTTGACTCGAATGGAGACCATTCAGTTATCACATGGACAGCTACTTTCCTGGCTAAAGACAAACCGGATAACGAGGCTAAGGAAGTAATCAGTGGAATTTTTGACGCTGGTCTCGCTTCTATTAAAGAAAATTTAAAGCAAAAATAGATCAAATATCGATTATCCAGTTTAGTTCCGAATAATCGGCATTTATTTTAAATTAATTATTCAGTTTTATTACCTCTACTTAAAAACCATTACCAGCAACTATCATAGCTCTCACTGATACCGCGAACATCCAACAATAAATGATACCAGTCTTCTCCACAGGTAATATATCCTGCGTTTAATTGCGTAACGCCTTCCAAAGTATGCGTCATAGCTGACTTATCATTACAAAGATCCTTGGTGCCTGATAACAAAGATTTCAGTACTACTTTCCCATCAGAATTGATTTCTGTTTCAAAACGGGCAGAAAAATCAAACCCCCTCCCACCAACAAAGCTGCGAGGACCCTTGGTCGTAAATGGAAGTAACAAGGTGATAACTTCAACAGGCAAACCATTCCATTTGACCGTTGCCCCAATATTTAAACATTGCTCTGACCAGGCCAGGGATGGTGTTGATATAGCTAGGACCAACGTTATCAGGGACATAATCCTGTTTGAGTTTATTTTCCCAATAATTTTTGATGCTCTTTCAGTCACTGGAAACGTACTAAAGAATTTTGAAAGAGAGTTATTCTCTTATATCTGGAGCCAAATCAAAATAGTAATTTAAAATATACTGTCTGAAGGCATAATTTACGCATTGTTGAGAGGAATAATAAGCTCTGATTATATCGGTACCTACTCTATGCTAAGTCTTGGAAACACATGAGAACCTGGCTTTGTCTTATGCAGCATGTTTGCTGATACCGGCCTTAAGTCGCCATCCTTGGGCGGTGCTACTAATACATTTAGGTCGACTTCCCTTAACTGCCCTTTAATTGTTTCATTCTCGATCGTTAACTGATAGTACAGGCCATTCCAGGGGTTAATTCCATATTCTTCTGGTGTTTTATGTAAAAACATCAAGTCATATTCAAGATCGACAAGATTATCTTTTGTTATATAACCTTGTTTCTGATACAGGTACTCAAAATGACAGATCATTTTTCCTTCCCGGTGAATACACTTGAAGGGTCGCATCGACAAAAATTCCTGTTGAAAAACACTTTCTTCAAAATTGATTTCGTATGTAATCTTCTCACCTTCATGTGAGAAGATTATCTCTGCTATTTTAGTTTTTATATTCTTGTTATCTATAAGTATTATTGATTTATTTCCCTCAGGTATTTCACTGGCAAACAGGTCAAATGAAATACTAAAGATGAAAGGAATTAATAATAAAAATGAAAAAATATAATCCCGGTTTTTGCTAATTTTAATTAGGGTCATAGTTGCAATTTTTATTATGTATTAAGGCTTAAGTTATACATTCTTCAATTTTTTTCCTGTTGTAATAATTTCAAATCAAACGATTGACTTTCAGTTTTAACATTACAGGACGTTTCATCATCTTCATCACTACAATGTACAAGTACCCCATCCGGATAAAAAGACAGGTTCTCACAATTAATCAAAAAGTTGACGCTTCCGTCAGAAACAGGCTGTCTTGAAAGCGAATCGAGTTTGCAATCAGTTTTATATAGAATCAGGCGGCGTATCTGATAGTCATTTATTTGAGCTTCTGAGGAGGAGGCCAGAATAAATATACATACCATCAAGATACTGCCGCCCTTAAACTTGACTGAACTCATTTGTCTATTCTTTTACACTTAGAGTATTTTTTTAATAAAAATTATCGCGTTCTATCTCTATGTAAAATATCGAGCAAATTGAACTTACGACTTTCCGTTTTAATTACACAACTGGTTTCATCTGTATCGCTACTACAATGTATGTCCACGCCATCTGGATAAAAAGAAACATTTTTACAAGTAACATAAAAATTTTCTTCATCTTTAACAATGTCTTTTCGCATTATCGTAGCTAACTCACAATCTGATTCATACAGTACCAATCGTCGAATAAAATAGTCGTTAATCTCCGCATGCAATGTTGTATTTAAACTACTTAGAAGCAGGCAATATAATATTCCCTTGCGAAAGAAGTCATTTATCACAATCCATCTTTTGGTAGAGAATTGATATACGTTCTAATCGCCCACATGGCTTCCTGGCTTATCAGGCCTTCAAACCTGGGCATATAGGTAACACCGTTACGAATCGATCCTCCCCGTGCGCGATAGATAAACCACTCATCATCTTCTGCAGTGTCTTTAAGTGCACGTAAATCAGGTGCAATTCCACCGGATCTCGCATCCAGACCATGACAACGGGCACAATTTGAGCCGTAACCGGAAGCACCGATCTGAATCGCCAACTCATTTCCTTTGTATGGATTCTTGGTGAGCCATTCCTCACCAAGCGCTTCAAGACCTTCTGTATCAACCGGCTGTGGTGCCCCATCTCCATGAGCAAACACATTATTTAGTAAACATAAATTTAAAATGCTGATGATTAATAAATTACAACTTTTTTTCACTTTTTAATTACCTCTTGTCTGTTCTTTGTAAATTAATTAATTTCCATTGGCTCTAACCAGATATCCCAACCGGCACTACCATCTATTTTTAAAGAATATTGTCCAGGTGTATCGATCAAATACTCGTCTTCTCCTCGACCACCAACATGTAAATTTTGTAAAACGTTTCCTTTTCCATCTCTTAAATACAGCACAAAAATCACACCTTGACTGCGATAGCGCAGAAGGTGCGGTACGTCTAATGTAAAAACTTCAGTAACATGCCCCAGTTTTCCAGATAATGTTGGCGGTGCGAATCGTCTGGCTTTGTCATCAAAACAATCAAGCCTTTGTTCCGGGTTTTCTATTTTTCTACAAAGCCGCAATGCAGAAATAACATCTTCAGCAGCCCATGATTGAAATACAGGGACAAAAGTGAAACAAAATAGAATCAAGGCAACGTTAGTTACCTTACCAGTCATGCGGACAACCTTCGCAGCCCTCCATAAAAGCACCCTGAAAGATCGTGTACGTAATTTTTGCCCCATCCATAACTGCATTTGACATATTCGCTTCGTATAATTTGGCTTCCTGTAAATCCGTATAGATAATCTTTGCACCAACCAATTGAATACGTTTGGCTCGCACCTTCTCTAAACTAGCAGCGGTTAAGTCTGCATAGTTCATATCTGCCTTCATCGCCCTGGCAAACATCATGTTCGCACCTCTTAAATTTGCACGAACAAACTTTGCATTTTTCAACATAGTAACACGCATATCAGCTGACTCCAGATTAGCGCCAGATAAGTCCGCGCCGATTAATTTAACACCACGTAAATCAGCCCTGGCCAGGTTGGCACCTCTCAAATCCGCACCGCTTAAGTCAGCATTTTTAAGATCCGCAAAACGAAGATCAGCATTTTGGCAAACCGTTTTCGGTTTTATTTCACATCCATTGATAACCCATGGATCAGGTCTCGGTACTTTATTAACGATCTTATCGTAAGCGTAAACAGAGATACTTTGTGTAGATAGTGAAAACAGTATTGTTAAACCTAACAGGTTTCCAATCATTCCGTTCATTTTCATTACCTCTTAACGTCTTAAAATTATTTTTCAAGATTAATTGTTAAGATTAAAAGAGATAGCTAGCAGAGTCGTAAACCCTGCTAGCTATAATCAAGGTCCAACTAGTAGTAAAAGCGGAACTTGAGGAGTTATCTTTATTGAATTTCCATATTATTTTGCTGCGACTTCCTTACCACTCTCAACAGCTGCAACTTCTTTAGGGATTTCAAATACCCAGAAGGATCCACCTTGTGAAACTGGCTTGGTCAGGTCAGCGACATCACCACCCCAAAGTGGAACAGCACCACCATAACCTGAACCTATGCCGATATATTGTTTACCGTCCATTTCCCAGGTTACGGGTACAGAAACGACACCTGAACCGGTCTGGAAAGACCAGAGTTCTTTACCGTTCTTGGCATTAAAAGCCTTGACGTAACCATCGCTGGTCCCGGTAAACACAAGATTACCTTTAGTGGTTAAGGTGCCAGCCCAAAGAGGTAGCTTTTCTCTATGTTCCCAGATTGTTTTTCCTGTAAGAGGATCCATTGCTTTTAATGAACCAATGTGATCATCGAATTGCTTGTGGATTCTGAAACCCTGACCCAGATAGGCAGCACCTTTTTTATAGGTCACGTTTTCTGTCCAATAATCTTCAGACCAGTGGTTTGAAGGGATATAGAACAATCCGGTATCCGGATGGTAAGACATTGGATTCCAGTTTTTACCGCCCAGGAAGTTAGGGGTAACCTGGATTTTCTTGCCTTGCTTTTCACCTGGAGCAGGTTCCGGCGGGTATTGATCAAAATCAACGATCGGACGACCTGTTTTTAGATCCCAGCCTTTTGCCCAGGTAATGCTCGGAACGAATGGCCAGACTTTAAGCAGGGAAGTCGGTTTATTTGCTTCCTTGACACCCCGTTTGGCCAACTTTTCACGATCAGTTATAAACAGAAAACCATTTCGGTCAGCATGTGCACCGGCCTTAACCATTTTGCCTGATTTAGGATCCTTGTATTCGAACAGAATAATTTCATTATTACCCGAATAGTCCCAGGCATCGTTTGGTGTGTGCTGGAAAAAACCTACCAATTCACCTGTGCTTGGTTCGATATAAGCCTGCCCTGAAGTGTAAAGACTATCCCAATTACGCGGGTCTTTGTCCGGGCCGGTTCGCTTCCAGGTATTCCAAGGTGCAGGGTTACCCGTACCAATGACTATGGTATTGGTTTCTTCGTCAAATGTAGCCGTCTGCCAAGGGGCACCGCCGCCGTGGCTCCAGGCTTCAACTTTTCCTGTTCCTTTATAATCACCATCAGGCCATGAAGGTGCTTTAGGATTACCGGTCGTTGTTGAATCCGCGCCATTTAATTTACCCATATGTCCTTCAACAAATGGACGCATCCAGAGTTCCTTACCAGTATCCACATCCCGAGCAAATAATTTACCAACAACACCAAATTCATCACCTGATGAACCATGGATTAACATAACCTTGCCAGTTTTTTTGTCTTTGACGATAAAAGGTGCGCCGGTCATGGTGTATCCCGCAGTGTGATCACCAAATTTTTCTTTCCAGACAACTTCACCGGTTTTCTTGTTCAGCGCCACAACAGAGGCATCAAGTAAACCCATGAATACCTTGTCACCATAAATAGCAGCACCACGATTAACTACATCACAACAGGGACGAATGTCTTCCGGTAAACGTGCGGTATATTGCCAGAGTTTCTTGCCCGTTTTGGCATCCAGTGCAAACATGCGAGAGTAGGAAGCGGTCATGTAGATGACACCATCATGAATCAATGCTTGTCCTTCCTGGCCACGTTGCTTCTCATCACCAAAAGAGAACGACCATTTAGGTCGTAACTTGCCAACGTTTTTGCTGTTGATTTGATTCAATGAACTATGACGCTGTGCCTTCAACCCAAGACCATACATCAAAACATCATCTGTTGTTTTATGATCATTTTGAAGATCTTTCCAGCTTACACCAGTACCAGCCATTACTGGAGAAGAAGTTATTGAAATAATGGAAACGGTTACTGCTGTTACTGCACCCAATGATGCCTTGCGCAAACCATTGGGTAATGATTTATTCAACATGGCGTTAAACCTCCTTAAACTTATCAATAATATTTATAGTTTTTTGCAAGAAGCGTTTATACGCCTTAAAATTTTTATAATCTATGCATGTTAATTAAATCAGGAACTATTAATTATCTATTTAGGAAAATTTCTGAAGATATAATTCCAAATTTGCAATTTTTGTTGCAATCTGCAACAGAAAAAAATACGCAAATTCATTACTAAACATAACTATAATTTTAACTGGTACAATTTCCTGTTATTAAAATTAAATCTTTCTAATGTTTTGAATGTTTTCTTATTATTCAATTGTTAATATACTTTTTTATTAACAATAAAAATTTCTGTAATGCTTATGATCATTATTAAGTTACTTGTGTTAATCGGCTGGGTTCTCATAGGCACCCAGGCACACGCAACAAACAACAACCTTGATCCTCTGGATTCACCAGGCTGGAATGTTATGCATGAATTCATACTGGGTGGTGAGCCTGTAGTTTTTGATGATCGTGTCATTATAAATATTCCCGAGTTTGCGGAAGATCCATTAAATGTCCCTGTATCCATCAGAATAGAAGGGATAAAAGATATTCAGGACATTGTTATATTTGCCGATATGAACCCTATTCAAAAAGTACTTAATTTCAAGCCTGTTAAAATAGAACCTTATATTGCCTTCCGTATTAAAGTTGAACAGTCAACACCTATCAGGGCAGCAGTAAAAACGTCTGATGGCGTATGGCATGTCGGTGGTAAATGGCTGGAAGCTGCTGGTGGTGGATGTTCTGCCCCGAGTCATGGCATGGTACATGGTGACTGGCAACAAACCCTTATGAATGTCTCATCACGTTATTGGAGTAAAGGTGATATCAACCGGTTACGATTCAGAATCATGCACCCTATGGATACCGGACTCGCACCAGGCATCCCGGAATTTTATGTGAAAAATTTCTCTATCCTGAATGAAGCTGGGCAGACACTCGCTTTACTCAACACTTATCAGCCCATTAGTGAAAACCCGGTCTTCACGTTTGAATTAAAAAAGAATTCATCAGTGGAACAACTGCATCTCGTTGGCATGGACAATAATGGAAATCGCTTGACCGCAACTATACAATAACTGGCAATGGGAAGGTGTTGTATTTACTAACTTAATCGACTTACCTGTAATATCACGCCAAACATCGGATGATCAAAATAATGAATCTCATTAAGCTTCATCTTGCGGGTCTCTTTTAGTTTTATCACTGTCTTCTCTGTTGCATCATTAAACGACTCTTCACCGGTGCGAATGATTTTATTTTCAGGTGGGAGTTGTTTGAAATAAGATAAGTCGATATCGGCGTGTAGATAAAACCCGCTTCTGATTCTAATGGAACCATCAACAATACGATCCGGGAATATTATTTCTTCCAGAAACTCAGGTTCTTCTGTTGTTGCTACAGGAACAGACGCATCACCTTCCAGGCGTTGCAGGTGAACAAACCTTGAGCTCCTGCGTTTTGTCGCAGGTTGTTGCCAGGATAAATGAATTAAAGGTCGGAATTCACTCGATAATTTAAAGTATTGATAGATACCCCCCAAACGATTACGACTTTTTTCCAATACCATAAATGGGATCCGTCCCTGGTTGGAATCAGAAGGTTCTAACTCAACCATATTTTCTCTTGGCTTATATTCTTCATTCTGCCATTGCTCGCCATCAAGGTTGGGATATAAGCGATCGAATATAACAACTTCAACCTGATACCAGGACTCAGCAGTAACAATTTGTGAAAAAAAGATAAGAACAATGACAATTAAACTTTTATATATCTTCATGGTGTTATTATGCCGCTTTTTTTAGTGCAATTTCATTAAAAAGAAATTCCAGCATATTTAATCGACTCTCCAGATCGGGTAGTTCCTGATTGATCCTTAATTTATCCTGGCCATCCAGTTTATAGTTTGATGGTTTAGATTGTATTAATGCAATAATTCGAGCTGGATCAATGTTTGCTTTTGGCTGAAAAATAATTCTACCGCCTTTTTGTCCCAAATCGAGTTTACGAATTCCTAATGGTCTCGCTAATTGCTTTAGACTACTTATATTGAATAAATTCCTAACGGGTTCGGGTAATAAACCAAAACGATCAATCATTTCTTCTTTTAGATCATTTAATTCAGAATCTGATTTTGCACTGGCGATGCGTTTATACATTATTAAACGTAAATGCACATCGGGTAAAAAATCTTCGGGAATTAAAGCCGGAACATGTAAGTCTATCTCTGCACCATGATCCAAAGGTCGATCCAGTTCAGGCTGTTTACCTTCTTTCATGGCATGAACTGCCCGGTCGAGTAATTCCATATACAATCCAAAACCTATCTCCTGGATATGCCCACTCTGCCCTTCGCCCAGGATTTCACCCGCGCCTCTGATTTCAAGATCATGCGTGGCCAAAGTAAAACCTATGCCAAGTTCTTCCAATGCCTCAATGGCTTCAAGACGTTTGATCGCATCGGCAGTCATGAACTTTCTTGGCGGAACAATTAAATAAGCATAAGCACGATGGTGTGACCGTCCAACCCGGCCACGTAATTGATATAGTTGAGCCAATCCAAACTTATCAGCACGATTAATTATGATCGTATTTGCTGAAGGAACATCAATACCCGTTTCGATAATAGTCGTACAGACTAATACGTTAAAACGTCGATGATAAAAATCCAGCATAATTGATTCGAGTTGTTTTTCCGGCATTTGTCCATGCGCAAACTCGACTCGCGCCTCTGGTAACAGTCTGTTGATTTCCTCTGTTGTTTTTTCAATCGTTTTGACATCATTATGTAAATAGAAAACCTGGCCACCGCGTTTTATTTCTCTGAGCATTGCTTCTTTTAGCAATACATCATTGCGTTCCCTGACAAATGTCTTCACCGCTAATCGTCGGGAGGGTGGTGTGGCAATAATAGAAAGTTCGCGCAAATCAGATAGCGCCATATTTAATGTTCTGGGTATTGGTGTAGCTGTCAGTGTTAACACATCAATCTCGGCACGTAATGATTTAAATTTTTCTTTCTGACGCACACCAAAGCGGTGTTCCTCATCAATAATTACTAACCCCAGGTTTTTAAAATTGATATCACTTTGCAATAATTTATGCGTACCTATAACAATATCAGCCTTACCATCAAGCATTGCATCAAGCGCAATACTCTGTTCTTTTTTGGTTCTAAATCGTGATAATAATTCAATGCGTACCGGCCAATCAGCAAATCGATCAATAAAATTCTGGTAATGTTGTTGTGCAAGTAAGGTTGTTGGTACTAATAACGCAACCTGTTTACCATTCTGGATAGCGATAAAGGCAGCACGCATTGCGACTTCTGTTTTACCAAAGCCGGCATCTCCACAAATTAACCGATCCATTGGTTTAGTATCACGCATATCATCGATCATAGCTTGTATAGCATCCTGTTGACCGGGAGTTTCTTCAAATGGAAAGTTTTGAATAAATACATGATAGGCATCCTGATCAAATTCATAGGATTGTCCCTGTCTGGATGCACGCCGTGCATGTAATTCCAGTAATTCCGCTGCAACATCATAAACTTTTTCTGCTGCTTTTCTTTTTGCTTTTTGCCAATGCCCGCTACCCAATTTATGCAATGGTGCATGTTCCGGATCAATACCGGTATAACGAGAGATAAGATCTAATGCTGCAACCGGGACATAAAGCTTGTCCCCTTCAGCATATTCAAGGTGAATAAACTCACCTTCTATTTCGCCTGTTTTTAATGTAATTAAACCACAGTAACGTCCAACACCATGGTCTTCGTGTACAACAGGTGAACCAATTCTTAGTTCGGTTAAGTTTCGGACAACGGCCTCGGCATCTTGTTGCTTACGTTTGCGTAAACGACGTTGCATTACACGTTCGCCAAATAACTGTGCCTCTGTGATGATAGCGATATTCGGATCACGGATGATCAAGCCATTTTCTATTGGCATGATGGCGATGCCAAATTTAACATCGCTGTTTAAAAACTCATGCCAATTTTCAACCTTGTCCGGTAGTCGAAGTTGTTTTAATAACTCCAGAATCGTTTCACGCCGCCCTTGTGTCTCAACAGCAATAAGCACACGACCATCAAACTCATTAAGGAACCGACTTAATAAAGCTAATGGTTGTTTCGAACGGGCATCAATAGAAAGGTTAATGGGTAATTCAGAGTCATATTCAGTCAATCCTGACCTGGCATCAGAAGATAGATTTGAAATATAAATCTGGGGAAATATTTTAAGTACTGTATAAAGATCGTTTGTATTTAGAAAAACATCCTGTGGCGGCAATATAGGACGTTCAATATCATATCTTTCCTGTTCATACCTGGACTCAATATCTTCCCAGAAAGCATCTGCAGCATCATTAATTCCTTCATCCATAACCAGCAATGCTTCATCACTGACATAATCGAAAAGTGTACTGGTCTCTTCATAAAACAGGGATAAATAATATTCGATGCCCGCCGGTGCTAATGCCTGGCTTACATCCCGATATATCGGGCACTGGTTTGGATTGCCTTCAAAACGAGCACGCCAGTTTGCCCTAAATCGTGCAATACCTTCATCAATGAGTGCTACTTCACGTGCCGGTAAAACACGGATCGAATCTACCTTATCAATAGAACGTTGTGTATCGATATCAAATGTACGAATACTGTCAATCTCATCATCAAATAAATCGATTCTGTATGGGGTAATCGATCCCATTGGAAAGATATCCAATAACGATCCTCTGATCGATACCTCTCCATGTTCAGTTACTTGATCGACAAATCTATAGGCCTGCTGGTTTAACTGCTTTTTGAACTGATCGAGATTAATAGTTTGCCCGACATCCATTACCAGACTATTCGCCATTAAATAGTTTATCGGCAACAGACGATGCATGGCCGTTGTAACGGGGACAACAACGATACCTTGCTTTAAACCAGGCAAATTAAATAATGTTTGAAGTCTCTCGGAAATAATATCCTGATAAGGAGAAAAAAGATCATAAGGTAAGGTTTCCCAATCAGGAAAAGAAATTATTGGTATGTTTGGAGAATCATGAACATAGACTTTAAGCTCATTAATTAAATTTACCGAGCTAATAGAATCTGCAGTAACAACAACAATTGGTTTTTCACTTTGTCCTGCAAGATTAGCTATCGCTAATGATTTTGCACTCCCATATAAACGTGACCAATAAATTCTCGATTGCTTCGATGTTGGTAGTACTGGAGACAATACATTTTGTCGTACAGAATCTGACATGACAGTTTGGACTTAATTAATCGAATTAATCTCGGAATTAATTTTATCCAACACTGCAAATGGATCATCAGCACGGGTTATGGGTCGGCCGATAACCAGGTAATGACTTCCGGCATTGATAGCATCTGTTGGTGTCATAATTCGTTTTTGATCATCATTACTTGTATTGGCTGGACGAATTCCCGGCGTTACCAGACAAAATTCTTTCCCCAGTTCTTTGCTTAGCCGGCTTGCTTCCATTGCAGAACAAACAACACCATCTAAACCGGAACGCTTTGCCAGATTCGCCAATAATGAAACTTGCTGATCAACTGGCTTATTAATATCCAGTTCCCCAAGATCTTCTTTAGATAAACTGGTCAGTACCGTTACACCTATTAATAAAGGTGAATTGGCTGATTGTTCGATTGCTTCTCGTGCGGCTTCCATCATGGCACGCCCTCCGGAAGCATGTACATTTAACATCCACACGCCCAAATCAGCCGCAGCACGACAGGCACTGGCAACCGTATTAGGAATATCGTGATATTTCAGATCCAGGAAGATATCAAAACCTTTTGCAATAAGTTGTTCAACCAGGACAGGGCCTTCACGGGTAAAAAGTTCTTTACCTATCTTCAGTTTACAAGCTGATGAATCAAGTTTTTCACAAAGTGTCACTGCCTGTTTTGCGTCTGGAAAATCAAGAGAAACAATGACGCGACTTCTATTCCTGGACAGTATTCTATCACTCACCGGCAACTCCAAATACGGGCCTGACCGTGTCCCAATGTTTACATCCCGGACATTGCCAATGTAAAAGCTTTGCATCAAAACCACAATTATTACATTTATACATCGCCCTGCCTTCGATTAATTGTCCGGTCAGTTCCTTGATTGTTTTAAGATGTTCATACGTTTCACCTTCGGATTTTGATAAGGTGTATTCGATTAACCTGTCAACACCTTTTACAGTAGGCCGGTTCTTTAATTCATTAGAAATAAAACGAATCGCTGCATTTTCACCTTCACGTTCTGCAATCAGCTCCGTTAACATTAATAATATTGATATACCGCCATAGATATTAACCAGGGTTACAAGATAATCGACAAATTCATCAACACGATCGAGCTTTCGATAGCATTCATAAAGTGGTCCTATAATCTCAGTTATATAGTCGCTATTTTGTGTTTCAACACGTTTATAAGATTTTATCGCCAGCTTATCTTTACCTGTGTGCTGATGCATTTTCGCTTCTATCAAACTGGCCCGTACACAATCCGGATAGAATGTCATTGCTTTACGAATAAAATCTTTAACAGCACGAGTATTACCATCATCCAATGCAGTTTGTGCCTGTTCGCAATAAAATTGAGCTATTATGGGATTGAGTTTATCGCCTGAAACTAACTCCAGTTTTCTTGCAATATTTATTGCATTTTCCCAGTCTTTTTCCTGCTGATATATCTCCAGTAGTTCTGTATAGGCCTGGTTGAGATGCATATCTGATTCAACCAGCTCAAGAAATAAACCCTCTGCCCGATCTAATAAACCAGACCGCATATAATCCATACCAAGCTCCAGTAGCGCATGTGCGCGTTGTTCACGGTTTAGTGTAGGTCGAGCAATTAAATTCTGGTGAATTCGAATTGCACGGTCTACCTCTCCGCGTCTTCTGAATAAATTTCCCAATGCAAGGTGTGTTTCTACTGTTTCACTATCCACCTCTAACATTTTGATGAATACTTCAATTGCTTTATCCGGTTGTTCATTTAAAACAAAGTTTAATCCTTTAAAATATTCAGGATGGATTGCCCTGGATGAATTATCGTTATGTGAATTTGTAACACGACGCCCAATCCACCAGCCGCTGAATGCTGCAACTGGCAGCAATAACCAGAAAATGTTTAACTCGCTTAACATTAATTAATCTTTTACAGGCATTACCCGAAGGTTGTTAATTTCTTTTTCGCTATTTTGTATCTGTTTTTCAAGCCTAAGCTTTTGTTGCTTCAATTTTATGATAAGGGGAAGACTGGCAAGAATTCCCAATAATGCACCCAATATTAAAACCAGAACGATCACTAATGACATTGGAAGCTCTATAGCACCAACATAATAATTTAATGCAACGAGCTGATTATTCTTTAGATGAAAGGCGAGTCCAAATAATAATATCACTAATATAAGAATTAATTTGGCAATACGAGACATATCATCTCCAATTTAATATTCAGGTTTAGCGGCTAAAATCTAACAAGTTAACTAAACCATTTTTCATGGTTTTCAGTCAGCTACGATAGACAGTCTGACAGTTCATGACAAGAGTCATACAGACAGACAAATACACCAAGGGAGGTAGAAATTATTCTGTGATCGGGCTATGGCTGTTATTAACTCTTTCCCGCATTTGCTTTCCTGGTTTGAAATGTGGCACATATTTAGCGGGTAGTGAGACTGGTTCACCAGACTTCGGGTTACGACCAACTCTCGGGGGGCGATAATGTAAAGAGAAACTGCCAAATCCCCTGATTTCGATACGCTCACCATTTGAGAGCGTTCCTGACATGTGTTCAAGTATTGTCTTTACCGCCAGCTCAACATCCTTATAAGCCAGTTGGGATTGTCGTCTCGCCAGCACTTCGATAAGTTCAGATTTTGTCATGCTTGTTATCTCGGTATGTGTGTTCAGATCCCTAGTCTATACACGTCCAAACCATTGTTATTATTCCTAAATCCTATCAAGAACATAGAGATAGTAACAGCAATTTTTTTAATTATTATCCAAATGTTCCTTCAAAATGTCGCCCAATTTGGTACTTCCACCGGTTTCAGGAGCATATTCCTTTACTGCTGCCTGCTCATCATCTGATTCCTTGGCCTTGACTGACAGATTAATCGTACGTTTTTTACGATCAATTGCTGTTATCTTAACCTCCAGTTCTTCACCCTCTTTTACAGCAGTCCGGGCATCATCAATGTCTTTCTCTAATGATATTTCACTTGCTTTCAGTGTCCCTTCAACCCCATCACCCAAGGCAACGGTAACAAACTTTTGATCAATGTTTTGTGCTTTACCTTTAACTATAGTGCCTTTTGGATTTTCTGCGACAAAACTGGAGAAAGGATCTTTTTCCAGTTGTTTTACACCAAGTGAAATACGTTCACGTTCTGCATCAACTGCTAATACGACTGTTTCTATTTCTTCACCCTTACTAAAATTACGGATCGCTTCATCTGCATTATCGGCCCAGGAGACATCAGATAGATGTACCAGACCATCTATACCACCGTCCAGGCCGATAAAGATGCCAAAATCCGTGATCGACTTGATTACCCCGACAACACGATCACCTTTATTATGTGTGGCGGCAAATTGCTCCCAGGGATTGGTAACGCATTGCTTCATACCCAGGGAAATACGACGGCGTTCCTGGTCAATATCCAGAATAACCACATCGACTTCCTGACCAATATGAACCAGCTTTGAAGGATGCACATTCTTGTTAGTCCAGTCCATTTCCGATACATGCACCAGGCCTTCAACACCTTCCTCAAGTTCAACGAAACAACCATAATCTGCCAGATTGGTAACCTTACCGTGCAATCGTGCCCCCTCTGGATAACGTCGGGTTAAATCTAACCAGGGATCTTCACCCATCTGCTTCAAACCTAATGAAACACGGTTCTTTTCGCGATCGAATTTCAGGACCTTGACTTCAATCTCATCACCGATATTGACAATCTCGCCTGGATTCTTGACGCGTTTCCAGGCCATATCCGTGATATGTAACAGACCATCAATACCGCCCAGATCCAGGAATGCGCCATAGTCTGTAAGATTTTTAACTACACCTTTAACTAATGCACCTTCGTTAAGAGATTCGAGCAATGCATCACGTTCGACACTATTTTCAGTTTCAACTACTGCACGGCGGGAAACGACAACATTATTTCGTTTTTGATCGATCTTGATAACTTTAAATTCGAGGGGCTTGCCTTCAAGATAAGAAGTGTCACGCACAGGTCTCACATCAACCAACGATCCAGGCAAGAACGCACGGACTTTATCTACATCAACCGTAAAACCACCTTTTACACGTTCTGTTATAACACCTATTACTGTCTCATTTGCTTCATGCGCTTTTTCCAATACTGTCCAGGCAATTTTTCGTTTTGCCTTTTCACGGGAAAGTCTGGTTTCACCATAACCATCTTCCAGCGAATCAAGAGCAACATCGACTTCATCGCCCACGGCAACCTCGAGCTCACCATGCTCATCATAAAATTGTTCTATCGGGATAATTCCTTCGGACTTAAGACCGGCATTGACTATGACGGTATCGGGTTTGACATCGACGACGGTGGCACTGACTATCGTACCGGGTCGCATTTTATTTTCTATTTGGCTCTGTTCAAATAATTCGGCAAAACTCTCGCTCATGTAAGATGGTTCCTGGACCCTGCCCGGACTACAGCAGGATGAATTTAAAAATGTTAAGTTAATCTTCAGTTAATCACTAACCGCAAGTGACTAACCCCCTATTTTTCTGGCAGACCGGGAATTTTCTTTCTAACTAATTCCGTGATCCTGGCCACGACCGCATCAATATCGAGCAAACTGGTATCAACAACAATCGCATCTTCTGCAGGTTTTAAAGGTGAGGCTGAACGGGTACTATCTCGCTCATCTCTGGCCTCTATGGCTGCGGAAAGGTCGCGGAGATTAGCACTAATGCCCTTTTCCTTCAACTGTTTATAGCGTCTTTTGGCCCTTTCCTCAGCACTGGCCGTTAAAAATATCTTCAATCTCGCATCGGGAAATACAACTGTTCCCATATCACGACCATCTGCCACCAGA
Source organism: Gammaproteobacteria bacterium (assembly GCA_028281365.1). Classification (GTDB taxonomy): domain Bacteria; phylum Pseudomonadota; class Gammaproteobacteria; order Eutrophobiales; family Eutrophobiaceae; genus JANQJZ01. Next base: position 24,258 of record JANQJZ010000022.1, read on the forward strand.
CCAGGCTCCTTATGAAAGGCACGTTGTCTCGATAACAAGGCCTGACGCACAGCTGCTATAGGGGCTATAACGGATGCAGCGTTACCACATTCCTCGGTACGGATTTCTTCGGTAGCAGGTTCATTATTTAAAATGACATCGACCAATGCACCAACTCCGGCAACCTTAAATTCAACATTCAAATTCTCTGCCAAATCGACTAATGCTGCCTCATCGTCATTTTGAATTCCTTTTCGTTTAGCGGCCAAAGCCAACAGCCGATAAAGTGCACCACTATCTAAAAAATTCCAGCCTAGCCAATCGACCAGATAACTGCAGATCGTGCCTTTTCCTGTCCCGCTCGGTCCATCGACAGTAATGACTGGAATATCAGGCATAGTTAATATTAATCCCCGCTTGTTTAGCGATATCAACAAAACCAGGAAATGAGGTAGTAACATTGTCACAGTTAGAAATAGTGACTGGCTGTTTCGCAACTGTACCACTGATTGCAAATGCCATTGCGATACGGTGATCAGCGTAACTATTTACGCTACCTCCATTAAATTCACCACCGCTAACAATAATGCCATCATCTGTGACATCTGTCTGAATACCGATAGCCGTAAATCCATCCGACATGGCCTGCAAACGATCACTTTCTTTAACGCGTAACTCTGCGGCACCTGTTAATCGTGTTACGCCACTGGCACGGGCAGCCGCTATCAATATCGCTGGAAATTCATCAATGGCTATCGGTACCAGTTCTTCCGGGATATCGATTCCTTCTAATTGACTACTTTTAATATGTATATTTGCTACAGGTTCACCAGACAATTCCCGTTCATCCTCAAGTTCAATATCGGCACCCATTAACTTCATAATATCCAACATGGCTTTTCGGGTCGGATTAACACCGACATTTTTTAATAGTAAATCTGAATCCGGTGTTATGGTCGCCGCGACAATGAAAAAAGCGGCTGAAGAGAAATCAGCCGGGATGATGATCTCGGTTCCGATTAATTTTTCTGCTTTTTTAACAGAGATTTTATTGCCATCTCTTGTAACAGGATGTGCAAATGTCGCCAGCATACGTTCCGTATGATCTCTTGTTGACTCATTTTCGGTAATTGTCGTTGTCCCATCAGCATAAAGTCCTGCCAACAATAAACAGGATTTTAACTGGGCACTGGCCACAGGTAATTCGTAGTTGATCCCTTTTAGTTGGCTACCACCTGATATTCTTATTGGTAATGTACCACTATCAGAACATTGAATATTCGCATGCATTAATCGTAATGGTTCAACAATGCGTTGCATCGGCCTGGTCATTAATGATTCATCACCAATCAACTCGGAATCAAATGACTGTCCTGACAACAAACCGGTCATAAGGCGTGCAGACGTACCTGAATTTCCGAGATCAATAGGTTGACTACTTTGTTGTAGACCATTCAGACCGACACCTTCTACATGAACAATATCGCCGTCATTATCAATTCTTACTCCCAGTTTTCGAAATGCCTCGGCAGTTGCCAAGGTATCTTCGCCTTGTAGAAAACCTTGAATCGTCGTATTACCTTCAGCAATTGCCGCCAGTATTAACGCGCGATGCGATATGGATTTATCACCAGGCACCGTTAAATTTCCGGATAGCGCACCACCTGGATTTACCTGATAAGTGGAAGTCATATTGAACTATTTCTACTCAGTTGCATTATTCAGCTGATTTCTGCCTGCCGTGAATTTATCTCTGGCCTGTTTGGCACGCTGAAAAATTTTTAATAATTGATCGCTATCAGATTTTTCTATTGCATCCTTGATCTGATCGATATGCTTTGAAAAAACATCTAATGTGTTTAAAAGCGCTTCCCGATTAGAAAAACAGATGTCATGCCACATCTCCGGGCTACTGGAAGCAATACGGGTAAAGTCTGCAAAACCGCCTGCCGCATATTTAAATATTTCATCGCGTTCCTGCATCCCCGCCAAACAATCAACCAATGCATAAGCCAGCATGTGTGGCAAATGACTCGTCGCAGCCAAAACTTCATCATGATGTTTCACCTCCAGATCGATAACATCCGCCCCGACCGCTTGCCACATATGGGTAATTAATTCATGTGCAGTTGTGTCAGTCTCTTCGAATGGCGTAAGAATGACTCGATGATCAACAAACAAATCAGCAAACGAAGCCTCGACCCCGCTTTGTTCGGTGCCGGCAATCGGGTGTCCTGGCACAAAACAGGAAAGACGATCGCCCATGACTTCTCTTGCTTTATTTACAACGCCAGCTTTAGCACTACCGACATCGGTTAATACGGCACCCGGTTTTAAAGACTCTACAATTTGTGGTAACAGTTTTTCTGTCGTTGATAAAGGAGTACCGATCACAACAACATCGGCATTAGAAACTGCCTCATTTATGTTTAATGAATAGTCATCAATAACATCAAGCTCAATAGCTTTTTTTAATGTTGCTTCATGACGATTACAACCCGTCACCCGGTTCACCAATTTGGTTTTTCGTAAAGCACGTGCGAGCGAACCTCCAATAAGTCCAACACCGATAATAGAAAGATGATCAATTAACATAAGATTTATTGTGACATTATTTTGCCTAGCTCATTAACAAATTTTTTATTTTCTGACTCCAGGCCGATCGAGACACGTAAATAATTAGGCATACCATAATTTGCAATAGGTCTCACGATAACACCGGCTTTAAGTAAGGCCTGATAAATATCATCCGCTGCTTGTTCGAAATCAACACATATAAAGTTTCCTTTAGAGGGAATAAATTCCAACCCCATATCATCCAATGCAAGAACCAGTTGTTTCATACCGGACTTGTTTATCTGTACACTTTCATTTATATAGCTTTCATCCTGCAAGGCAGTTTCAGCCGCAAGCAATGCCAGGCTATTATTATTAAATGGCTGGCGTACCCTGTTTAACAGGTTGGCAATATCCGGGTGTGACAAGGCATAACCAACACGTAATCCGGCAAGACCATATGCTTTGGAAAAAGTCCGTGTGACGATCAGGTTTTTAAAATCATTTAACCACAGGCTGCAATCGGGATAATTCTCTTCAACACGCGCATATTCAAAATAAGCTTCATCTACTAACACGATGAGATGTTCAGGTACATTTTCGATCATTGCCCTTAACTCATTTTTATTAACCCATGTACCAGTCGGATTATTCGGGTTGGCAATAAATATTAAACGTGTCCTGTCCGTTATTGCATTTAACATCGCTGATAGATCATGTCCCCATTCAATAGCATCTATAACAACATGCTCTGCCCCTACTGCTTGAGTCACGATAGGATAGACGGCAAATGAATGTTGTGAATAGATAACCTGATGTTCATTCGTAACAAAAGCACGTGCCGTCATCTCAAGCACATCATTTGAACCATTCCCTAAAGTAATTTGTTCCGGCTCAAGATTATGTTTTTCAGCCAGAGCGTTTTTTAAAGAGAAACCATTACCATCCGGATAGCGTGATAAGTCTTTATATGAAGCGATAGCATCTAGTACTTTTTTGCCAGGCCCCAGTGGGTTTTCATTAGAAGCAAGCTTAACGATTTCATCCAGACCCAATTCACGCTGTAACTCTTCAATTGGTTTTCCTGGATGATAAGGTTGAAGACCGGCAACACCTGGAGTGGCTAAGCTCAATAAATCACAGGACATTTCGTAATCCTAAAAATGAGATAGTTTGTTTCAAGACGAGGCGCAACATTTTTTTCAATATATCCTTGTATTTCGCCCTTTGAGCTAGCCTGCGGCTGGCCAAAATTTGTTTCTGCAATTTTGTGAGGAGCAGACGACTACATGGATGTAGGAGGTAGAGCAATGTCTGGAACAATTGCCGAGTCGTATATGATAATACATGAGCACCGGAGAACATGGAGCAACGAAGTATTGGGACAAAATAGCCATTTTTATAAAACAGCTCGGGGGTAAGAACCCAGAAGTTTGACCATCGCTGCACAATCTTCAAGATCCTCTAAAGCCTTTTTAACAGCGTCGTCTTCAGCATGACCTTCAATATCAACAAAGAAGACGTAATCCCACATCTCACGCCGTGATGGTCTGGATTCAATACGGGTCATACTGACATTATTTTCTGCAAAACAACTTAACATCCTGTGCAATGCACCCGGTTTATTTGGTGCAGAAAAGATCAAAGACGTTTTATCATTACCACAAGGCGGACACATATCTTTACCTATAACCAAAAAACGCGTTGTATTATCCGGTTCATCTTCGATATTACTGGCAAGATTATTCAATTGATAAAGTTCTCCGGCAGCTTCACTCGCTATTGCAGCAGCATAATCTTCACTGCTGGCAACACGTGCAGCTTCTGCATTACTGGTTAAAGCAATGCGTTCTGCCTTGATTAAGTGTGTATCCAACCAGGCACGACATTGAGCTAATGATTGTTGATGTGAATATACTTTCTTTAGTTTATCCAGCGTTTCTTCTTTACTTAGCAAGTGATGGTGTATTCGTAATTCCACTTCACCACAAATCGTTAAACTGGAATGATTAAGCATATCCAGGGTATGGTTAACAACACCTTCAATGGAGTTTTCAACAGGGACAACACCATAATGAGAAGCGCCTGATTCAACTTCCCTGAATACCTGATCGATACTACCGAAGGCCGTTGTGTTAACCGAGTGCCCAAAATGTTTTAATGCTGCGGTTTGGGTAAACGTACCTTCAGGACCAAGATAGGCAATATCCAATACCTGTTCTAATGCCAAACAAGCCGACATGATTTCACGGAACAATCGTGCCATTTCTTCTTCAGAGAGCGGGCCTTTGTTTTGCTCGATTATTTTTCTGAGAATTTGTGCCTCTCTTTCGGGACGATAAAAATTGCCTGACTCTTCCTGTGAATTTTTGACTTCAGCAACAGCCTTGGCCAGACGAGCACGTGAACTAATCAGATCAAGCAGTTGCTTGTCCAGCTCATCAATTTCTGCACGAAGTTGTTTTAAAGTTTTATCGTCTGCCATGGTCTCAATAGATCAGCAAATTAATCCGAATGCGACAGGATACGGTAGAGACACAAAATTGTTAACCCACATGTTATAAAACGATTTAAATGCGGCAATTTAGTGGCTTAAAAAATTTATACCAGGTTCGGCTTTTATCAAGCGCCTACTTCGCCGTTATACTCGACAATCCTTTCCAGACCGGCAAGATGTTCTGACTCACCCAAACTGACCAGTCTAACCCCCTGCGTATTTCGACCAAAGACTGAAATATCCTTAACTGGTGTGCGGATTAATGTGCCTTGACTGCTGATCAACATAATCTCGTCGTCATTATCAACTGCAACAGCACCGACCACGGCACCATTTCTCTCTGAAACCTGGATTGATATAACTCCGACACCGCCACGGGATTTTTTAGGGTAGTCATCAATGGCTGTGCGCTTGCCATAACCATTCTCGGTCGCTGTCAAAATCGTGGTTTCATTGTTCTCAACAATAATCAAGGAAATGACTTTTTGTTTATCATGCAATCGAATTCCACGAACACCTTTTGCTGTACGACCGACTGCCCTTACATGTGACTCAGGGAAGCGCACCACTTTACCGGCATCACTAAATAACATGACATCCTGATCACCATTGGTCACTTCAACGCCAATTAACTTATTGCCACCGGCAAGTTCAATGGCACGTATCCCGCTCGGACGCGGTCGTGAGAATTGTGACAATGCCGTCTTCTTAACTGTACCATCGGCCGTGGCCATAAATACAAACTTGTCTTCAGTAAATTCCCGAATAGGTAATATTGCGTTGATTTGTTCACCCTCATCCAGGGGCAATAAATTAATGATCGGTTTGCCACGAGCGGTCCGGCTTGCTTGTGGTAATTCATAAACCTTAAGCCAATATAACTTGCCTCTACTTGAAAAACACAGGAGCGTATCATGTGTACTGGCAATAAAAAGTTTATCAATAAAATCCTCATTTTTAACCGAAGTTGCAGTCTTACCACGCCCGCCACGACGTTGCGAACGATAGGTATCAATTGGTTGTGATTTGGCATAGCCCGCATGTGACAGGGTGACAACTACATCTTCTTCAGTAATAAGGTCTTCCATGCTCAGGTCCTGTTGAGTTTCAACAATCTCTGTCCGACGTTTATCACCATAACGTTCAAGGATCTCATCAAGCTCTTCCCTGATAACCTGCATTAACCTTTCAGGCCGCGAAAGAATATCAAGCAAATCGGCTATCGTTTCCAGTAAGTCACCATATTCTTTTAGTATCTTGTCTTTTTCGAGACCCGTCAGTTTTTGCAAGCGCAATTCAAGAATCGCCTGGGCCTGCTCCGGCGATAAACGATAACCATCATCCGTCAAACCGTATTCATCCGGTAAATCATCCGGACGTGATGCATCAGAACCGGCACGTTTTAACATTTCAACAACGGCATCTGATTTCCATATCTGAGCTAATAAAGCCTGTTTCGCTTCGGCAGGACTGGCTGATTGTTTAATTAACGCAATGACCGGATCAATATTCGCTAATGCAACAGCCTGACCTTCCAGGATATGTGCACGTGCACGTGCCTTGCGTAATTCGAATATAGTTCTTCTTGTAACAACCTCTCGACGATGACTGATGAATGCCTCAAGCAAGTCCTTTAAGTTCATCAATCGTGGTTGATTATCAGCCAAGGCAACGATATTGATACCGAAGACAGACTGCATTGCGGTAAATTTATACAAGTTATTCAGAATAACTTCGGCAACTTCACTTTTACGCAATTCAATTACCACGCGCATACCATCTTTATCAGATTCATCGCGTAATTCTTTTATGCCTGTGATCTTTTTGTCTTTAACCAGTTCTGCGATCTTTTCCAATAATCGAGCCTTGTTTACCTGATAAGGTAATTCGGTAATGATGATCTTGTTACCTGAATCATGTTCCTCGATATGACTTCTGGCTCTCACGTAGATACGGCCACGACCGGTTTCGTAAGCTTCCTTGATTCCGGATGAGCCATTGATAATAGCTGCGGTCGGAAAATCCGGGCCTGGAATATGCTGCATTAATTCCGGGATTGTACAATCAGGGTTATCAATTAATGCCAGACATGCTGCGACAACTTCAGATAAATTATGTGGCGGTATATTTGTAGCCATCCCCACGGCAATACCACTGGAGCCATTGACCAAAAGATTAGGAATTCGTGTTGGTAAGACAACAGGTTCGTGTTCCGAACCGTCATAGTTAGGAACAAAGTCGACTGTTTCTTTATCAATGTCTTCGAGAATTTCATGTGCAATGCGCGACATACGCACTTCGGTATAACGCATCGCTGCCGGTGCATCACCATCGACTGAACCAAAATTTCCCTGACCATCGACGAGCACATAACGTAAGGAAAAAGGCTGCGCCATTCGAACGATCGTATCGTAAACCGCAGTATCGCCATGTGGATGGTATTTACCGATGACATCACCGACAACACGGGCGGATTTTTTATAAGATTTATTCCAGTCGTTACCCATTTCCTTCATCGCATATAAAACGCGACGATGAACAGGTTTTAGTCCGTCACGAACATCCGGTAACGCCCGACCGACGATAACACTCATGGCATAATCCATATAGGACTGCCGCATTTCGTCTTCTATATTGACGTGTGAAAGCGAACGCGCGAACTCAGATTCGGACATAAATCATTGATGGAAATGGGAGTAAAAAACGCCTTAATTTCTAGTAGTTATTAAAGGCGAAATTTTATCATATTTCGGCTCTTTGCCCTACTATTTTTTTGCTTTTAAGCTACTGATTTTAGGCCAGATTTAGCCAAAAATTGCAAGCATTTTTTCGCTATTCGGCTGCTCAACAATTCCCTTCTCTGTAACGATGAAATCAACCAGTTTTGCCGGTGTAATATCGAAGGCCGGATTGAGGGCGTTTATCTCATTTGGCGCGATTCGAGCACGATTAAAATCGGTAATTTCATCGGTCGCACGATTCTCGATAGGAATTTGATCACCTGACTCGATTTGCATATCAACAGTCGATGCCGGTGCCACAACCATGACTTTAACGCCGTGAAATTTAGCCGCAACGGCATGAGAATATGTACCAATTTTATTTGCCACATCGCCATTCGCAGCAATTCGGTCTGCACCCACGATTAGCCAATTAATATCACCCGATTTCATTAAATTTGAGGCAGCAGAGTCAATAAGCAGATTTACCGGTATAGCATCCTGTTGTAATTCCCAACTTGTTAAACGTGCACCTTGCAACCAGGGTCGTGTCTCTGATGCATATACTTTTGTTAATAAACCTTTATTAAACGCATTACGAATTACACCTAAGGCAGTACCATAACCACCTGTTGCCAACGCACCGGCATTACAGTGTGTAATCACCTGGCTATTCGGTGCAATGAGTTCAGCACCCAGCCGTCCCATTTCATGATTTGCAGCGATATCATCATTATGAATCTGTGTGGCTAACTCGATTAATACCGGTTCCGGATCACCTTCAATCTGATCAAACGTCTTACGCATTTCAGTGATCGCCCAATGTAGATTAACCGCGGTCGGTCTTGCATCAGTTAATAATTGCAGATCATCTTCTATCTTTTCACGCCAGGCTTCAGACGACTCTTGCCAGGCGGAACGAGCAGCCAATACGACCGCATAAGCTGCGGTGATTCCAATTGCAGGTGCGCCACGCACGACCATGCCTCTAATCGCCTCAGCTACAGCCGGCGCTGAGTCATAATCAAGATATACGATCTCATTAGGTAATTTACGTTGATCCAATAACGTTAACATACCTGCATTCCATTGAACTGCGGCAAAGGAATCGGATGAATAATTAAAATTTTCGATGTTCAAACAACACAAATCCTAAATTAGTGAAAAATTGTAAAAACATGAATATAGTATGTGTTTTATATTAATAAAACCCAAATAAACTTACGACGCAGCGAGCGAAGGCTAATCAAAGCGGAGAAACTCGAAAAAGCGGAGTGTACACGTTAGTACATGAGCATTTTGAGAGTTTTCTTTAACGAAGAGTAGCCGAACGTAGTAGTCGTCCTAAAAAAGACGAAAAACTAACATGCAAGTTGATACCCTTATCCATGCTCGATGGATTATACCGGTTGAACCGGAAAATACCGTTCATGAGAATTATTCACTTGCAATCAATGAAGACAAAATTGAGGCAATAATTCCTGGCGATGATGCGCGAAGTAAATTTAAAGCAAACAATGAAATAAACCTCGATCAACATGCACTTATCCCGGGATTAATTAACACACATACCCATGCGGCTATGAGCCTGTTTCGTGGTTTGTCCAACGATCTGCCGTTAATGGAATGGTTAAACGAGCATATCTGGCCTGCAGAACAGAAGTGGGTAAACCCGGATTTTGTCAGCGACGGAACGGAATTGGCTGTTGCGGAGATGATCCGTGGTGGCACGACATGCTTTAATGATATGTATTTCTTTCCCGGCCATACGGCCGAGGTCTGTGCAAACGCAGGTATGCGCGCTGTTGTCGGTTTAATCTTTATTGATTTTCCCACCGCCTGGGCCAATGATGCCGATGAATATTTAGTTAAGGGTGAAGAGGTGCATGACGCCTATCGACATAATCCATTAGTAAACACAGCGTTTGCACCGCATGCGCCTTATACAGTTTCTGACGAACCGTTAAAACGGATTAATGTACTGGCTGAAGAACTTGATATCCCAATTCATATGCATATTCATGAAACGGCATTCGAGGTAGAACAAAGCATCGAGCAACATGGAAAACGGCCACTGCAGCGATTAAAAGATCTGGGCATTTTGAGTTCCAGAATGTTAGCTGTACATATGACACAACTTGAATTAAACGAGATTGAAGAACTTGCGAAATTAGGCGTTAGTGTCGTTCATTGTCCTGAATCAAACCTAAAACTTGCCAGTGGTTTTTGTCCTGCTGCGCAACTGGGTAATCTCGGTGTAAATGTTTGTATCGGTACGGATGGTACAGCAAGTAATAATGATCTGGATATGATTGGCGAGATGCGTACGGCAGCGATCCTTGCCAAAGCCGTTGCTAATGATTGCACTGTACTGGATGCACATACCACGTTGAGAATGGCAACATTAAATGGTGCAAAGGCCCTGGGTTTAGACGAATCAATCGGTTCATTAAAAAAAGGTAACCAAGCAGATATTGTTGCTATTGATCTTGAACAACTTGAAACCATTCCTTTATATGAACCTGTAGAACAGATTATTTATTCAGGTAATCGACAACAGGTTTCTGATGTCTGGATTGCAGGCAAACAAGTATTAAAGGATAGGGAATTAACAACGCTGGAATATTCAAGGTTGATGGATAAAGCGAAAGAATGGCAGGAGAAGATTAAAGAGAGATAACAGCATTATGATTTACCAAATATTTTCAGATGGTATTAAGCAACGGCAATGATTGCGCTATACTTAAAGAAACATTACTTGAATTAATCTTATCTTAAAGGAATAACTTTATGCAAACTGCAAAACAAGAAGTCGAAACGATGCTTCAACATTTGCCTGACGAGAGTACGCTTGAGGATATCCAATATCACCTTTATGTATTGGAAAAAATAAAGCGCGGACAAACAGACATCTCAGATGGGCGTAGTTGCAGCCATGAACAAGCGAAGGAACGCTTAAGCAAATGGTTAAAACTGTAACTTGGTCAAATGAATCACTAGAAGATATAGAAGAAATTGCTGAATTTATCAGCAGAGATTCTATCCATCATGCACAACGTGTAATCTCAGAAATTATTAATATTGTTGAAACCCTGCAAACTCAGCCCCAAATGGGGCGAGTTGTTTCTGAATTAAATCAAGAAAATGTTCGAGAGCATTTTATTTATAGTTATCGAATTATCTATGAAATCAGAGATGAATACCTCCATATCCTTGCTGTTATTCATGGAGGAAGGTTGTTGGAAAATATGGATGATAGATTCGAAACATAATTTCTTTTAATCATCGCTTTTCGTCTTTGCGACGAGGTACTTCTTTTTAAAAAGAAGTACCCAAGAAAACTTTCCCCGGATGTCATGGCCTACGGCCCCCCCTCGTCAGTAATCAGTAACAACGGGTCGCGTATACATTCGTCCATGAATGGATACGCTCAATTGTGCATCCCTGCACAATTGTCCCTGTTCCTGTTTACTTCCTCAGCATGACATAACGGGAATATAAAAATTATATTACTTACTCAATTAATTTTTTTAAGATTCAGATTCCAAGCTTTTAGTGAATTTCATTATGGAATTAAATCGTTTTGTTATTATTTTCCTTGATTTAATAATTCCATCTTTTTCCAGATTATTTATAAAGTATGAAACATTTTGATTACTTTTTCTGATATTACATCTAGAACAGGCTAATACAATATTACTAATATGGTTTGAGCCACCATTAGAAAGGGGAATCACATGATCTTCATGCACTCCCGTTTCTTCTGAATATGGAGAACCACAGTATGCGCATTTATATTCTTGAAATTTTGAAAGTTTGATAATTTGTTTTTTTGAATGTTTTCCTATCCTTTTCAGCCATTTTGAGCGACATTCAGATCTCAATTTGTGCCATTGTTTATCAACTAAACTTACAAACTCTTTTCTTTTATTAACAGGAATTGTAAAACTATACCAACCATCATTTAAAACGGGTTTAATCTTATAATTGTGTAATTTTTGCTTAAATTCATCTGAAAAATAATCATAAAATTCTGAATGAAAATTTAATTCAAACAAGTTACCTTCAAATTTAAATTCCATTAAATCAATTTGAGATGGCATTAAAAAAGAATCATCTAAATCACTTAAAATTCTTTTAACTATATTCATATCTTATAACTCTAACAGAGTAAACATTGTCTTTTTATAGTTTATAAATCTATACCATATTTAAAAACTATTTTCACAGAAATCAATTAATAAAATAATATGATTAGATTTCCCCTTATGGCTTGCCGAGTTATGAAGTAACGATAGCGGAAAAAATACAGGACGTGTGTTTTAGCGCATCCAGTCATGGAAGACTGTATGCGCGACGCGTAATCGGTATTGAATAACGAGGGTATCGCGTAGCGACAAGATATCGGGGTGGCCTTTCTTTTGGTTACATTTGACTTGATACATCCATGTATCAAGCTCTTCGAGCACTAACGTGTCCAATTTTGTTCCAGACAAAATTGTCTTTGACCATCCAAAGAAAAGTTCTGTACACGGATGTACTTATGCTGCGATCGCATGGATGCGAAAGAGCAGTGAACTCGCCATCAGGCGAAAACAATCTTTAAAAAGAACTATTCTTTAAACAACCCTGAATAGTCATTCCATCGATTAACAATCTCACAAAAGAGTAAAGCCGTTTGTTCTGCATCATACCGTGCCGAGTGCGCTTCATTGGTATCAAATTTAAGACCGGCTGCTTTTACCGCACGTGATAAAACTGTTTGCCCATATGCGACGCCTGCCATCGTTGCGGTATCAAACACACTAAAGGGATGAAACGGATTGCGTTTAATTTCACAACGCTCAACTGCGGCATTTAGAAAACCTAAGTCAAAATGTGCATTATGTCCTACCAGTATCGCTCTATTGCAACCATGTTCTTTTATTTTTCTTCTTATGGGTTTAAAAATTGTGCCCAAGGCATCTTTTTCACTGACAGCGATCTGTTTACGAAAAGGGTGTTCAGGATCAATACCGGTAAACTCTAATGATGCCTGATCAAGATTGGCCCCTTCAAACGGTTGTACATGTTTTGAAAAAACTTCATCGATACACCATTGTTGATCTTCATTTACCGATACTGTGACAGCAGCAATCTCTAACAAGGCATCTGTGGCCGCATTGAAACCGGCGGTTTCTACATCAACAATGACAGGAAGAAAACCACGAAAGCGTTTTGCAACTGCCGAGGTTGCTTTTTCATTTACTTCTTCAGTTGCCATGCGCATGTTCCATTGGCACGAAACGGGACAAGTTCATCATCACCAAATGAAAATTTTTCCGGAATAGTTTGTTCTTGTTTAACTAAAGTCAGTTTATCTGTATTACGTGGTAAGCCATAAAAGTCAGCACCATAGTGACTGGCAAATGCCTCCAGTTTTTCCAATGCTCCTGCTGCTTCAAAGGCCTCGGCATACAGTTCTATTGCAATATGCGCGGAATAAATACCGGCACAACCACAACTTGTTTCTTTGGCTGTTTTTGAATGTGGCGCACTATCCGTACCCAAAAAGAATTTTGGGTTACCGCTAATTGCTGCGGCCAATACAGCCTGACGATTTTCTTCTGCTTTTAATACAGGCAGGCAATAATGATGCGGTTGTAAACCTCCTTTAAATAAATCATTTCGATTTAATAAAATATGTTGTGGTGTAATCGTAGCAGCAATGTTATTTCCGGCTTGCATGACAAAATCAACAGCAGATTTCGTTGTAATGTGTTCAAACACGATCTTCAATTCTGAAAATTCGTTTACTAACGGCGTTAATACTTTATCTATAAATACTGTTTCACGTTCAAATACATCAACATTATTATCCGTCACTTCACCATGCACTAACAGCAGCAATCCCTGCTTCATCATAGCTTCTAATGTGTCATAGGTTTTCTTTATGTCTGTTACAGCTTGATCTGAATTAGTCGTTGCGCCAGCAGGATAATATTTTATTGCTTTAACGCACTCACTATCTGCCGCCTTTTTTACTTCGCTAATCGATGTATTGTCCGTCAAATATAAGGTCATTAAAGGTTCAAACTGATATTTTTCATCGACTGCTGATAAGATTCTTTCGCGATAGGCAATTGCATCATCTGTTGTCACAACCGGCGGCTTAAGATTAGGCATAATGATCGCACGAGCAAACTGACTGGCAGTGTGGTTTACCACACTACCCATCGCTGCACCGTCACGAACATGCAGGTGTAAATCATCCGGTCTTGTCAGGGTCAAAGTTTGCATGTCATACAAATTAAATATGAATATTGGTAATAGAAGGTATCATAAGAACGTTTATTTGTCCGCGACATAAAGAGAGATGATGTATGGAATATAACAAGTTAGGTAATACCGATATTAAAGTGAGTCGAATCTGTCTGGGAACCATGACCTGGGGTGAACAAAATACCGAAGCTGAAGCGCATGAACAACTGGATTATGCCGTTGATACCGGAATCAATTTTATTGATACCGCAGAAATGTATCCGGTAGCGCCCAGGGCTGAAACACAAGGTCTGACTGAGACTTATATTGGTAATTGGCTAAGCAAACGTTCTGATCGGGACAAATTGATCATCGCCACCAAGGTTGCTGCCAGTGCTGATTGGTTACCTTATTTACGTGACGGCAAAAACAAACTGGATAAAAAAAATATCAATGCAGCATTAAATGACTCACTGAATCGTTTGCAAACGGATTATATCGATCTGTATCAAATGCATTGGCCGGAACGCGATACCAATTATTTCGGTAAGCTTGGTTATTATCATGCTCCAGAGAAAGACGGTGTCTCTATTGAAGAAACAATGGATGTACTGGGTGATCTGGTAAAAGAAGGGAAAATCAGGACTATCGGTATTTCCAATGAAACCGCCTGGGGATGTTCTGAATATTTACGTGTTGCCATTGATAAAAATTTGCCACGAATTGTGAGTATTCAAAACCCCTATAATTTATTAAACCGGACATTTGAAATCGGTCTGTCAGAATTTGCCCATCGGGAACAGGTCGGTTTATTGGCATACTCGCCGTTGGCCTTTGGTGTGCTAAGTGGTAAGTATTTAAATGATGCCAAACCTGCGGGGACACGTCTGGTTTTGTTTGACCGGTTTACCCGATACACAAACCCGCAAGCTATTGCAGCAACTGCAGCTTATGTCAATCTCGCTAAAGAACATAATATTGATCCTTCACAAATGGCATTGGCTTACGTAAATAGCCGCTCTTTCCTGACCAGTAATATCATTGGTGCGACATCAATGGATCAGTTGAAGACAGATATTGAAAGTATCAACATCAATCTCTCAAAAGAGACCATTAGAGCGATCGAAGCGATTCATGTAGAACACCCAAATCCGTCGCCATAAATTTTCTGAAAATGCCTACTTTTAGCGATAGCTACGTCAGCTCCGTGCTCGAATCCTCATGTATTAGTTATACACTCCGGTTCTGTGCGCGGGGCTTCCTTGCTCTCACAAAAATTATGCTATTTTCAGTTTCCTTTTGAGATAAATACTGTTATTTGCACAGTTAATCTAGATTACTTCATGCTATAATCAAGTCTTTGATTCTTAAAGAGATAGTAAATGAAACTCTCAGCCTTAACCGCCATCTCGCCTATTGATGGCCGTTATCAGAACAAGACTGACGCATTAAGACCCATTTTTAGCGAATACGGTCTGTTTCGTTTCCGTGTGCTGGTAGAAATTGAATGGCTAAAGGCATTGGCTAAACACAATGGTATTAAAGAAATCGCACCATTTTCTAAACGGTCAGTTTCGGTTCTCAATAAAATTACAAAAGATTTTTCTGTGGCAGATGCCAAAATTATCAAAAACATTGAAAAAACAACAAACCATGATGTAAAGGCGGTCGAATATTTTATACGTGACAAGATAGCAACAAATAAAGCGCTAAAAGAAGCCAGTCAATTTATTCATTTTGCTTGCACTTCGGAAGATATTAATAATCTCAGTCATGCCTTAATGCTTAAAGAAGCACGTGATGAAGTAATCTTGCCACAACTTGATAAAACGATTACGGTTTTAAAAACATTAACCAAAAAATATGCAAAGACACCTATGTTGTCTCGAACACATGGACAAACAGCATCACCAACAACGTTAGGAAAAGAAATTGGTGTTTATGTACATCGTTTATCTCGTCAAAGAAAACAGTTAATACAGCTTGAACTACTGGGCAAGATTAATGGTGCGGTCGGTAACTTCAATGCGCACCTGTCCGCCTACCCTAAAGTAAACTGGATGACATTATCTAAAAACTTTGTGACTGGATTAGGTCTGGACTGGAATCCTCACACAACCCAGATCGAGTCTCACGATTACATGGCAGAATATTTTCACGTACTTTCCCGAATCAATACGATCCTGATCGATTTAAGTCGTGATTTCTGGAGCTATATCTCTCTCGGTTATTTCAAATTGAAACTTAAAAAGGGAGAAATCGGTTCTTCAACTATGCCACATAAAGTAAACCCGATTGATTTTGAAAACGCTGAAGGTAATTTGGGCCTGGCGAATGGCATATTCGAACATCTTGCACAAAAGTTACCGGTCTCTCGATGGCAACGTGACCTGACGGATTCAACAGTATTAAGGAACATGGGAGTCGGTGTTGCTCATACCTTAATCGCCCTGGATTCCTGTGCAAAAGGTTTGGCTAAACTTGATGTGGATAAATACGCATTAAATAATGACCTGAACCAATCCTGGGAAGTGCTGGCAGAACCGATTCAGACAGTAATGCGGCGTTATGGCATTGATAATGCCTACGAACAACTGAAGGAATTAACACGTGGACAAGAGATAAGCCAGGAAGTTATACATGATTTCATAAACCAGCTTGAATTACCGAAAGATGCAAAGTCAAGGTTACAAAAACTTATTCCCGAAAATTATATTGGTAATGCGGTTATGCAAGCAGAGTCCTTGTCTAAAAAATAGTCCGCTAAATCAGGATGGATAGCTATGTATAATTTTGCTGACTATATATTAGGCGAATCTGCCGATGAAACTCTTAAGATAGAAACCAGGCAGGAAAATGCTAATGTTGCACTGGAATTGGTCAAACAATGCCAGCTAAAACTCGCCATTATCTCAAAAGACCTTGATCCCTTTGTTTATGACAATCTGGAATTTCTGGAAGCCCTTAAATCGTTGGCGCTCAAGGGAAGACATGTCGATATACGTATTCTTATATTTGAACCTGAAATTGTTGTGCGTAGAGGACACAAACTTCTTGATTTGGCAGGAAAAATGAGCAGTTATGTCGAGTTACGTAAACCTTCTCCTGAATATAATAAATTTGATGAAGCGGTACTTATTGCCGATGAAGTAGGCTATGTATTTCGTGATAACGCTGAACGTTATAATGGGAAAGTAAACTTCAATAGCCCTCGTGAGTCGAAATACATGTTAGAGGTCTTTAATGATATGTGGGAATCAGCAAAGCCTGACCCCAATTTACGTAGGATGCACATTTGAAAAAACTGGCTTTAACCTGTTTGTTAATCTTCACGATCGGTATTTCACCTGTCGTGGCAGAATCAATGAAAATCGAAATCATCCCGATGAAAAGCAGACCGGTTAATGATGTTATTCCAATTCTCAAACCACTGGTAGTTGAAGGTGGTACCGTTACAGGAATGAATAACCAGTTAATTATTAAAACAACCCCGTCCAACCTCAAGCAAATTAAGTCTGTTCTTGCACAACTTGATCAAGCGCCTCGTAATTTGATGATTAGCGTTAAACAGGATGTCGACGGAAATATTAATATTAAAGAAGGTGGTGTATCTGGTCGTTATAACTCTGATAATGTCAGGATTGATGTACCGGATGATGGACGAGGCGGAACGATTATTCAGGGAACCGACTCTGATGGAAATGTAATTCGTTACCGCAGGCTTGATACGCAGTCCCGGCTGGAGGACAGAAATGTCTTTCGCATCCAGACATTGGAAGGATCACCTGCATACATTAATACCGGGCATTCTGTTCCATTACCAACACAAACGACAGTCGTAACAGGTGGGGGAGTCGTTGTTCGGGACGGAGTGGAGTATCGTGACGTCACTTCCGGGTTTTATGTTTTACCCCGACTGAGCGGCGATAATGTAACACTTCTGGTATCGCCCCAATTATCCCGGGTTACACCCAACCAGGCAGCAACGTTTGATGTACAAAATATTGAAACCACCGTCAGCGGCAAACTGGGGGAATGGATAGCTATTGGAGGTGCAACACAACGTTTTAGTGACGACTCCAAAAGAAATTTAATAACAACCAAACGTCGGGGACAGGAACAACGCAATGTTTTGATTAAGGTAGAGGTTATTAAATAATTTTCGCGTGATTTATTAAGGACTGATAAAATAACATTTTTTATTCCTTCACCCATTTATAACCAAAACATAGATGTTAATATTACCCGGCTGTAATGCCCTTTCAGAATTTCGAATTCAAAAACTTTCAGGCCTGTTACAATCTTCTGTCCCGGAAATATCCTCTGTCAGCTCTTGTTTTGTACATTTTGCCACTACCAATTCCGACATCAATAAACAGGAACGGGAACAACTGGATGCCCTCCTGAGTTACGGTTCTTTCAAGGAATCGACTACCAATAATTCATTAAAATTGATTGTGATTCCACGACCGGGGACTATTTCACCCTGGTCCAGCAAGGCAACTGATATTGTCCATAACTCGGGTTTGAATAAGATTGAACGTATAGAACGAGGCAAAATTTATGAATTCAGTTTGTCTGATGGAAACAGTTTAAACGCTGATCAGATTGACAAAATTCTACCTTTATTACACGACCGTATGACAGAACATGTCATTCAATCTGAACAGGAAGCAAATATATTATTCATAAAGACCGATCCTGCTGAATTAGAAACTATTGATATATCAAATGGTATCGGCGCTCTGGAAAGTGCCAATACGGGATTGGGTCTGGCTTTATCCAAAGATGAAATCAGTTATCTGTTTACATCATTTAAAGATCTGGGACGTAACCCTACTGACGTAGAACTTATGATGTTTGCCCAGGCAAATTCAGAACATTGCCGTCATAAAATCTTCAATGCAGAATGGACTATAGATAATACAAAACAGAAACATACATTGTTTAATATGATCCGGCAGACACATGAAGTAAATCCAGGCAACGTGTTATCTGCCTATCATGATAATGCAGCTGTCATGGAAGGGTTTAAAGGGACACGTTTTTTCACCGATCCGGAAAATCACCATTACCAATATAAGGAAGAAGACATTCATATTTTAATGAAAGTCGAAACTCACAATCATCCTACAGCCATATCACCTTATCCTGGTGCAGCGACAGGTTCAGGTGGTGAAATTCGCGATGAGGCTGCAACCGGACGAGGCGCAAAACCCAAGGCAGGTTTAACAGGATTTACTGTATCGAATTTGAATATTCCTGAATTTAAACAACCCTGGGAAGAAGATAATGGAAGACCTGATCGAATAGTTTCTGCATTGGATATTATGATCGAAGGTCCTATCGGTGCTGCAGCCTTCAATAATGAATTTGGTCGACCTGCATTGTGTGGATATTTTCGATCTTATGAACAGAGTGAATCTGATTCATTAATCTATGGTTATCATAAACCAATCATGTTGGCCGGCGGTTACGGCATGATTCGTGAGTCACATATACACAAACAGAGAATTCCGGCTGGCGCTAAACTTATTGTACTTGGTGGCCCGGCAATGTTGATTGGATTAGGCGGCGGCGCAGCGTCGTCGATGGCAACGGGAACCAGCGATGCTGAACTTGATTTCGCATCGGTACAACGAGATAACGCAGAGATGCAAAGACGTTGTCAGGAAGTTATCGATCGTTGTTGGTCACTTGGAAAAAATAACCCGATCCTGAGTATTCACGATGTAGGTGCCGGTGGATTATCCAATGCCTTACCTGAACTAGTTAGCGCCAGTAATCGTGGCGCAAAACTCGAACTTCGTGCGATACCCAATGATGAGCCTGGAATGTCACCAATGGGAATCTGGTGTAATGAATCTCAAGAACGATATGTATTAGCAATTTCACCTGACAGGCTTGAACAATTTATTCAACTCTGCCAGAGAGAACGTGCTCCGTATGCAATACTTGGTGAGGCTACTGATGAAGAACAATTACAATTAAACGATACACATTTTAATAACCAGGCTATTAACATGCCAATGTCTTTATTACTTGGCAAGATGCCTAAAATGCAACGAAACATTCTTGGCCAAACAAATGAACACCCTGATATAGTTACAAAAGACATAGATCTGTTCGATGCAATCGATCGAATACTTTATTTACCTGCTGTTGCCAGTAAAAACTTTTTAATCACCATTGGTGATCGTTCTATTTCCGGTCTTGTTGTACGTGATCAAATGGTTGGTCCCTGGCAAGTTCCAGTAGCTGATTGTGCAGTTACAAGCTCTGCCTTTCATGAATATATAGGTGAAGCCATGGCTATTGGAGAGCGCACGCCAATCGCCATAATCAATGCCCCGGCATCAGGCAGAATGGCTGTTGCAGAAGCGATTATGAATATTGCAGCGGCACGAATTCTAAAAATTGATGATATTGTTCTTTCTGCAAACTGGATGGCCGCCTGTAATGAACCCTTACAGGATGCAATGTTATACGATACCGTTAAAGCGGTTAGTACACTTTGCCAGGAATTGGGTATCGCTATCCCTGTTGGTAAAGATTCATTATCAATGAATACGATCTGGTCAGAAGATGGAAGACAGAAAAAAGTAACTGCACCTTTATCACTTAATATTTCTGCCTTTGCCCGTGTTATTGATGCACGTTTATCTTTAACCCCACAATTAATTAACAATGATGATTCAATACTTTTATTTATTGATTTAGCAAATGGAAAACAGCGCCTTGGTGGTTCTGCCCTGGCGCAGGTTTATAACCAAACGGGGAATGAAGCCCCTGATTTGGAATCACCGGAACAATTGGCAGGTTTCTTTCAGGCACTACAGTTATTAAATGAATCCGGTCTAATATTATCTTATCACGATCGTTCTGATGGAGGTCTTTTTGTAACGCTATCTGAAATGGCATTTGCAGGTCATTGCGGGATCGATGTTGATCTAGGCCAGGCAGAATGTTTAGTCAGTACTTTATTCAATGAAGAGCTTGGTGCAGTTATACAGATCAAACAGGAACATGAACAAAGTATCAGGGAAACTTTTATTCAATCCGGTATCCCAAAAAATGCAATTCAATCTATAGGTAAACTTAACAAGCAATATAAATTCAGATTAATACATAATGATAAGGAAATTTTCTGTATTGATATCGAGTCATTGCATAAAAAATGGTCACGCACCAGTTATCAAATACAAACCTTACGCGATAACCCGGAATGTGCTGACCAGGAATTTGATCTAACTGGTAATAAAACTAATCCGGGAATATTTATCGAAACGAGTTTTACTATTGATAGTAATACAGCTACTTATATTAATACGAATAAAAAACCCAGGATGGCCATATTGCGTGAACAAGGCGTTAATGGTCAGATAGAAATGGCTGCTGCATTTGATCGGGCCGGATTTGAATGTGTTGATATACATATGCAGGACCTGATTGAAAAGCAAACAACCCTGGAATCATTTAATGGACTTGTAGCATGCGGTGGTTTTTCTTATGGCGATGTCCTGGGCGCAGGTGGCGGCTGGGCAAAAACTATTTTATTTAATGAACAGCTTAGTAATATGTTTGAGACTTTCTTTAAACGTAAAGATACTTTTGCGTTAGGTGTCTGTAATGGTTGTCAAATGATGTCTCAATTACGCCAATTGATACCCGGAGCGGAAAATTGGCCAGAATTTAATCGCAATCTTTCAGAACAATTTGAAGCTCGACTTGTAATGGTTGAAGTATTGGAGTCATCTTCAATCTTGCTTAATGATATGGCTGGTTCAAAAATTCCAATAGTAGTTGCCCATGGTGAAGGTCGTGTTATAAATGCAGCAAAAGAATCCGGCGCTAATGCAGTAATGCGTTATATTGATAATTTTGGTAAACCTACAGAATCATATCCCCTGAATCCAAATGGTTCCATAAATGGATTAACAGGATTTACAAATGAAGATGGTCGTATCACTATCATGATGCCACATCCCGAAAGAGTATTTTTAAGTAAACAATTTTCCTGGATACCTCCCGAATGGAACAATGAATTCAGTCCCTGGATGCAACTTTTTCTGAATGCCAGAAAATGGCTTGATTAACGTCAAAATATTTAAATTACTCTTTTCAATCAAATTTTTTTATTTCAATACACTGACATTGTCAGTTCCATAAGCTAGACTCGATATTTTTAAATATCAAAATACATGGGCCGATCAACAAAATTATCTGATGAAGAAATTGCATTATTTCGAAATGCAGTTGCTGATAGTCAACCGATAAAACAGAACCAAGTAATCCCCGATACGCCAAAACCGTCTCCTTCACCTGCACAAACTGAAGCCGATAATCAGGCTGTTGTCGATGAGATGCAAAACGCTGAATACGATGACACTCACCTGGAGAGAGGAGATGAACTTTTATTCTCGAAACCTGGACTGCAAAAACAAACTTTAAGAAAGCTTCGTCGTGGTCAATTCAATATTGAGGGAGAACTGGATTTACATGGTATGACCACTGTTATGGCCAAAGAGGCCCTGTCTACATTTTTAAAACGCTGCAAAAGTCAGAACAAGCGATGTATCCGAATTATTCACGGCAAGGGGCTAGGCTCAAAAGACAAAAAACCGGTGATAAAAAACAAACTCAATAATTGGTTGCAAAAAAGAGACGATATTCTTGCTTTCTGCTCGGCACGCCAGGTCGATGGCGGAACCGGTGCTATTTATTTATTATTAAAACGAAATTGATTGTCTATAATTAAGATTAAAATCAATAAATTATGGTAAAAAAAGATGACAGCATTATATAAAGGTGTCCCGGAAGATCTGGCCAAATCGTCAGTTGTTATAGTTGATGATCAATCTACAAGTCGTAATATTCTCAGTGAAATCGTCAAGACAATTGATACCGGTATTTCGGTAAAAGCTTTTCAAAGTGCCCCTTATGCACTAACCGATATAGCAATATCACCGCCTGATCTGATCATTACCGATTATAAGATGCCCGATATGGATGGAATCGAATTTGTACAAAAAATCCGCCAAGTTCCCGATTGTCATGACATACCCATAATTATGGTTACTATCCTGGATAAAAAATCGATCCTGTACCGTGCATTGGAATGTGGCGTAACCGACTTTCTAAATAAACCCTTTGATCGAATAGAATGTACTGCAAGGTGTAAAAATTTGTTAACTCTCGGAAAACACCAAACGAAGTTAAGGGAAAAAAAAGAATTTTTAGAGCAAAAAGTAACGGAATCAACTGAAGAGATACTTGCACGCGAAAGAGAAACACTACAACGATTAACTACAGCTTGTGAATACAAAGACTGTGTGACTGGAAAACATCTCTACAGGATTGGTCGGCTCAGTCGCTTAATAGGGCTCGAACTGGGCCTTAGTGAAGAACAGGCAGATATACTGGAAATCGCTTCTCCGCTACATGATATCGGAAAAATTGCTATCCCTGATGAAATTCTTTTACGGAAGGGACGTTTAAGTAACGAAGAATTTGAAACTATGAAAACTCATACGACAATTGGTTATAACATTCTTAAGGACAGCCCTTCACCTTACTTACAGATGGGAGCAACAATAGCTTTAAACCATCACGAAAAATATGATGGTACCGGTTATCCTAATGGAATTGCAGCTGATGAAATTCCGATAGAAGCAAGAATCGTAGCAGTTGCTGATGTATTCGATTCATTAACTAACCATAGACCGTATAAAAAAGCATGGCCGTTAGATGAAACGTTAATATATATTAAATCAGTTACAAATAAACACCTGGATCCGGATTGTGTTGCAGCACTCCTAAGCAAGACTGATCAATAATAAACTGAATACATGAGAAATTCATGATCAATAGCCTGACAAATACTATTAAAAACCGCCTTAGTGAACGGCAGGATTCTGAACACGAACAATCAAATGTAAGGTTTGCTCTAAGTATTATATGGCTTGTTTACATTATTTACCTGGATTCAATTGGCCATGAAGTAACTGAAATTATAAATTATACATACGCATATTTATTTGCAAATATATTTATTTTTATATGGTTAGTTCTTGATACAAAAATATCTGTAATTCGTAGAAGTTTTGGTCTGTTATTGGATATGTTCTCCATAACTTTCTTTATGTTATTAGCAGGAGAAATAGGTTCACCTTTATTTGGTGCTTATTTATCTGTCACATTTGGTAATGGTTTCCGGTATGGTAATAGATATTTATTCGCAAGTTTGATTCTAAGTATAATAGGATTTTCATATGTTATTTCTAGTAACCCTTATTGGATAAACCAACCTACATTAAGCGCTGGACTTTTAATAGCATTGGTTATCCTTTCTGGATATGTTTCTGTCTTAATCAAACGATTACAAGTTGCTATAGATGATGCAAAAGCTGCTAATGAAGCAAAAAGTCATTTCCTGGCAAATATGAGCCATGAAATTCGAACACCACTTAATGGTGTTATTGGCATGAGTTCTCTTCTTTCAGGTACAAGACTCACAAAAAAACAAAAAGATTATGCTTCTACAATTAATGCTTCTGCTAAATCCTTACTCGCATTAATAAATGATATATTGGATATATCTAAAATCGAAGCTGGGAAAGTTTCTACCGAAATTGTCGATTTTGATTTACATGCACTTATTAATTCAACCGCGAAAATGTTATCTCCTCAAGCAATAGATAAAGGATTAGATTTTAATATTCATATCTCACCAAGTGCATCTTTTCTATTAAAAGGTGATGAACAACATCTGCGTCAAATTATTATCAACCTTATAAGTAATGCAATTAAATTCACCGATACTGGATCAATTGATATTTTTGTAAATAGTATTGCTTCAACCAGTAATAAAGAAATATTGCGATTTGAAGTTATTGATACTGGAATAGGAATTGCCGAAGAAGCTAAATCAAAGTTATTTGATAAATTTACTCAAGCCGATGAATCAACAACCAGAAAATTTGGTGGGACTGGGCTTGGAACCGCTATCGCTAAACAATTAGTAGAAACTATGGGTGGAAGAATTGATTTTGATAGTAAACTTGGGGAAGGAACCAGGTTTTGGTTCGAACTTGAATTTGAAAAACAATCTACATTATCTGAAGAAAAAGAATCACTCAAACAACTAGATGATATTAAATTAATACTTGTTGGGCCATCAAATGATCATAAATGTCTTATTGATAAACTCCTTGATAATTGGAAACTAAATTATACTTATATTAATAGTGCTGATATTACCCTTAAAAAAATTGAAACAACAGAGATTGAAAATAGACAAATTATCGTTTTAGTATTTCAAAAATATCTTGATACTGAACCAATTAATTTTATAACAGAACTAAAGTCCAGGATTGATCATTTAAAATTTATTTTAATTAATGACGAAAATCTTGATTTAATCATAAAAAATAAATTCTACCATGCGGGATATTCAACAATATTAGGTAGTAACCCG
>JANQJZ010000024.1 GCA_028281365.1 Gammaproteobacteria bacterium
AATCTTTTATCAAATAAAACAATAAGTTATATTTTCAAGTTGGGTATTAGAGTAGTAGGTAGAATAGTATTATGTCCGAACAATATGTCGTAGTTGCCATGTATAAATTTGTTAGTCTGGCTGATTATGAATCTATGCAGCCTCAGTTATTGGATTTTTGTATGAATCATAATATTAAAGGGACAATTTTATTGGCCGCAGAGGGGCTTAATGGCACTGTCGTTGGTAGTCGTATAGATATTGATGCATTACTGGAATATTTAAAATCTGATCCACGCCTTGCGGATCTTGAACACAAGGAATCTCTCTGTGATGAAATCCCATTTCACAGGACTAAAGTCAAATTAAAGAAAGAGATCGTTACCTTAGGACAACCGGATATTGCGCCCAATATAAAGGCAGGTGCTTATGTTGAAGCGAAGGACTGGAACAAACTTATTTCTGATCCGGAAGTGACACTGGTGGATACCCGAAATCATTATGAATACCAGATCGGTACTTTTAAGAATGCAATTTCACCGGAAACAACAAACTTTCGCGAGTTTCCGGATTACGTGAAACAAAATCTGGATCCAGATAAACACAAGAAGGTCGCGATGTTTTGTACCGGAGGAATTCGCTGTGAAAAAGCATCTGCTTATATGTTAAACCAGGGCTTTGAAGAGGTTTATCATTTAAAAGGCGGTATTCTCAAATATCTTGAAGAAGTCAGTAGTGATGAAAGCCTATGGCAAGGTGAATGTTTTGTTTTCGATGGTCGTGTATCAGTTGACCATGAATTGGCAGAAGGAAATTATGAACAATGTTTTGCCTGTCGCAGACCATTGTCTGACAAAGATATGCAATCTAACGCTTATCAAAAAGGTGTTTCATGTCCACATTGCATCGATGAAAAAACCGATGAACAACGTGAAGGTTTTCGTGAACGTCAACATCAAGTAGAGCTGGCCGAGAAGCGTAATGAAAAACATATTGGCGCAAAGATGTGATTATCCTGTTTGTTCAGGATTATTTAAATGAAAGACAAGCTATATCGTTCTGACCAACCAGTTAGCCCCTTTGAATTCAATAAAAAGGTTGTTGATGTCTTTCCTGATATGATCGAACGTTCTGTCCCCGGTTATCCGTTAACGATTTCCATGATAAGTGTTCTTGCCGATGAATATGCACAGGAGGGAAGTAATATTTACGATCTGGGATGTTCAGTCGGTGCGGCCAGCTTTGCAATACAACAAACTATAAATAAACAATGTAACATTATTGCCGTAGATAGTTCACAAGCGATGATAGAACAATGTTTAACATTAGCAGCAGATGAAAATACCACTAATGTAAGTATTGATTTCATTCAAGAAAATATACAGCATACAGAAATTGTTAACGCATCAGTTGTTGTAATGAATTTTACATTGCAATTTATTCCATTGGCAGAACGTAAAGAGTTATTAAAAAATATCTATAATGGCTTATTACCTGGTGGTATATTTATTCTTTCTGAAAAAATCACATTTGAAGATAAAGAAGAAGAACAAGTGATGAATAATTTGCATCTTCATATGAAGTCATTGAACGATTATAACCAACTCGAGATAGCGAATAAACGTAAAGCGCTGGAAGAGGTATTAATTCCGGAAACCATAGCATCACACCAACGCCGTCTTGAAGAAACTGGTTTCAAGCAATCATTTGTCTGGCTTAAATGTTTTAATTTTATTTCTCTTTTTTCCGTTAAATAATTTAGTACATGGATTACGAATCATTATTCGCCATGCTTTCAGAACATGGGATGGAGTCCTGGTCTACCTTGCTGAAAAAGCAATTAGACGATTATTTTATTTCTATTAATCATGGTGACTATCCCCGATGGAAAGAACTAATTGAAACATTGCCTGATTTGACACCGTCAAAAATAGATTTTAATTCCGCCTCTATTGTTATTGGAACGGATAATGATTGTTCCACAGAACAGCAGGCATTTATAAGTCAAAAACTTAAATCATTAATGCCCTGGCGTAAGGGGCCTTTTAATCTATTTGGAATTAATATTGATGCTGAATGGCAATCCAACCTTAAATGGGATCGTTTAAAAGATCAGATTGAACCCTTAAATGACAAGCTTATTCTCGATATAGGTTGCGGTAATGGTTATTACGGCTGGCGTATGTTGGGTCAAGGGGCAGGCTATGTTGTCGGTTTTGATCCGACCTTGCTTTTTTATATGCAGTTTTCAGCATTTAAAAAATATTTGCCCGATGCTGCGATCGATATCGTTCCGTTAGGTATACAATCACTACCCAGGTATCCATTGTGCTTTGATACTGTCTTTTCCATGGGCGTGATTTATCATCGGCGAGATCCGGTAGAACATTTACAACAGCTAATAAACTGCCTTAACCCTGATGGTCAATTGGTGCTGGAATCATTAATTATTGATTCAAACGATACAGATGTACTTGAACCCGATGGTCGCTATGCAAAGATGAATAATGTCTGGGCCATTCCTAATGTAAATACCTTAACGTCGTGGGTTAAAGATGCCGGGTTTCAAGATATACGAATTATCGACGTGACGAAAACCGGTCCTGATGAGCAACGAGTGACAGAATGGATGCAGTTTGAATCCTTGGCAGATTATCTTGACGGGAAAGATGAAAATAAAACGATCGAAGGTTACCCGGCACCTGTCCGGGCTATTCTTGTCGCATATAAATAACATATCGAATATCTCCGGGTAGACTTAGAGTCTCCTTATAAATTCTGAATATCCTTACTGTTTTTATCCGTCGAATTTAAGGCAAAAATGCCAATGAACTAAATGCATGTACATGACTCAATCAGATAGAGAAAATTGTATTTGGAACAAGGGGCTTACATGAAATTCATTCTTCATATTTTATTATTATGTCTTACTTTTAGTAGCTTTCAGCTAGCTAGCGCTTCTGAGCACGATTTATTCGACCAGGTGTTACAGACACATGTGAATCAGGGCAAGGTGAATTACCCTGCTATCAAGGAGGATAATCGTTTTCAACAATATCTGGATTATCTTGCTAAAACTGACCCGGAAAAATTTTCATCAGAATCTGAAAAACTGGCATTTTGGATTAATGCCTATAATGCACTTGCAATCAAGGGCATACTGGATGGATTAAGTCCGGATGGCTTTTTTGCCCGGATTACCTATTTTAAGACGACCGATTATGATCTTGCGGGGCGTAAAATGAATCTTTATGACCTGGAAAGAGATATCATCATCCCTTTTAATGAGCCGCGTATACATTTTGCTATTGTTTGCGCATCTGCATCATGTCCGAAACTGATCCCGGAAGCATACATGGCCGATAAACTGGAACAGCAGCTTGAAAAAAATACCAGAGCATTTATCAATAATTCTTTTAAAAACAGCTTTGATGTTGAGAAAAAGCGGGCTGGCATATCCAAAATTTTTGACTGGTTTCCGGAAGATTTTTCCAAACACTCAGGTTCAGTACAAAAATATCTGGCAAACTATGTTGAAGATACTGCAGTGTCGAATTTATTGGCAGAAGAGGAATTTACAGTATCATTCCTGGAATATGATTGGTCGTTGAATGGCAACCCGGTTAAATAGATAAAGAGAGAGTCGTATGTTTCTGGCATTAAATGAACGCCAACATATCGCGCGGTTATTTGATTTTTTATTAGAAGGGGAATTACTGGCCTATGATTGTGCCAGTAAACAGGTTGATCTGTTTAATGACAAGCAGACGAAAAAATTTCTAAATAACCAGGCACGCCAGGAGAAATTCCACTGTAAGGTTTTTAAATCAGGTATTGGCATCTTGACACCGCGAGGTATTTCAAATACACCCGGGAAAAAAGAGATGCAACAATATCGAACATTAATTACTGAAGCACTGGAACGTGGTGATAAAGCCGAGAGCTTACTTGGCATGCAGATCATGCTTGAAGGTTTGGGTGATGTTGCTGTTAAACATATTAGTGCGGGATTTGAATATCGCCAACTTGGTTACTTATGTCAACGTGTCCGGCATTTGATACTGGGACAGGAAGATGCACACCATGCATTTGGTTTAAACAGGTTCGAACAGTTATTTAATGATCAGCCAATCCCTGATTATTTAATAAGTCGTAGTCAGGATTATCTCGAGTTACTCGAACAATTGATTTTCTCTGTATCAGAATTATTCGATTATTTTGATGAGCAGTCATCTCAATATATGGATGAGTTTTATCTGGACTTACCGGACTGGATTTATCCGATACGATCATGATTAGTGTAATTATTCCTGTTTTGAATGAAGAGCATGCGCTGCCAACAACGCTAAAACGTGTGCAAGAACAGCTTGAGTCTAATCAAATTATCGTTGTCGATGGCGGGAGTGACGATAATACATGTCAAATCATACGTGAGCAAAATAACGTATTATTAATTAATTCTGATCGTGGCCGGGCAGTACAAATGAATATTGGAGCCTATCATGCAAGTGGTGATTGGCTATTGTTTTTGCATGCGGATACTTTATTACCGGAGAATGCATTAAAAACTATCAAAACTTTGGATTGCAACAGTCGTATCAGGGCAGGTTGTTTTCATCAGCGTTTTTCCAAAGATCACTGGTTCCTGAGGTTCGTTTCATGGCTGCATAACTGGCGTTGTAATCGTAGTCGTATTATCTATGGTGATCAGGCCATGTTTATCAAGCAGGAGTTGTTTGAACAGATTGGTGGTTTTCCTGAAAATGAAATTCTTGAAGATGTACTGATTAGTGAATTGATCGTGCAGCAAACTACTCCGATTCTTCTGGCAGATGAAGTCATAACCTCTTCCAGAAAGTTCGAACAAAACGGTATCTATAAGAGTTTTTTTGATATCTTTGTCATCATGAGCTGTTATGAATTACGGCTACCCATATTGAGACAGGGTTTTTTTGCTGCATTCAGATAACAATGCATATAAATAAACTTAAACCGTTTTTTAATCTGCTTAGTGGCAGGCCACTAATGGCGGTTTATGAAATCAACCTCAGTTGCAATTCTCAATGTGCATACTGTGATTTGCCCCTTAACCAGGGAAGATATGAATTATCCCGGCAACAGATAAAAACAATTTTTACTGATTTATACAAGGAAGGGTTACGTTATATCTTTTTACAGGGCGGAGAGCCGACATTGAGAAAAGATTTACCAGAAGTGCTGGCGGATCTTTATGAAATTGGTTTTGATCTGACATTGATTACTAATGGCACCCGATTAAAACAGGAACTTATACAGTCCATTAAAAAATTTAATACCAGTATATCGATTAGTCTTGATACTCTGGATAAAGAACGTTATCGGAGGATTCGTGGCGCTAATCAACTAAATCTTGTCTTAGCGGGTATTGATCGTTTGCAAGATTATCCACACCCTAAATACATTACCTGTATTGTTAGTGAATTAAACCGGGATGATGTCATGGATGTCGTTCGTTTTTCCAGAGAAAGGGGATTTATTCCGGTTGTAGGCGCATACCACTGGGACATTGAACGATATGGCAAGATCGATAATGAATTACAGTATCAGAAACAGGTAATAGCTGGTGTTTTTCAACAAGTGTTAAATTCTAATCTGGTGCCCAGAGGTTATTTCAGGAATTATCTTAAAGATAATATTAACTGGTTAAATGGTCATGCTTTACCTGCTTGTGATGCGGGTAAATACAGCATTGCCATTGATGCCTCGGGTAATGTGGCACCTTGTCTGGCATTAAAGCATACAGGTAACTTACTTGAATCGTCTTTAAGTGAAATTTTGTCTAATTTTGACAAATCTGCCATTAAATCCTGCTCGGATAACTCATCCTGTAATATGATGTGTAGTCGAGTGGTTGGATCAAACCTTAGACAACCTGTATCAGCATTCATCACACCGAGTACTTTACCGGCCACAATTGATTAATGCGTTTAGCTTTTGTTCTTCCGTTTTTATTTTTGATTAACCCACTTGCAGCGCAGGAAAGTCATGGGCATCAGGGCGTGCTTACACCTTATGCAGGCGAGCCACCAGAAATTATTTTAACTGATGATGAACAAAATACACTTAAGAAAGGGGAACCAATTTTCAAAAAGATAGATGTTGAAAAGGCAAAAAGAGGTATTGCCATTTTTCGTGTCAATGCGAATCAGGCAACGGTTTGGTCTGTGATTAGAAATTTCTCTGCTTATCCCAAGTGGATTTCAGATATTGACGAAACTGAAATCTATTCACAGCGGAACAATCTACTTTATGTGAAGTTTAGTACCAGCGGATGGTTGACAGGCACGACAAGTTGGTATGCCGTGCATGATTATCCTGACAGTTTTGATAAAGAACGTGATTGGGGAACATGGACATTGGATTATGATTACCAATCAGATATCGATGACTCTGTCGGATTTTGGCGGGTACTACCTGTTTCAGGCCAGACTAATCAATCTGATGTGATTTATTCTGCGGATTTACGCCTAAAGGGATTGTTTGTTTCCTTATTCGAGTCATCATTAATTGATAGTAGCTTAAAGGATGCGACGCAATGGGTAAAAATTCAGGCTGAAAAAAGATCAACTTCGCAATAAGATATTGCATTAAATGTTTATTAATCACGGTATTTTGGTTTGACAGGAAAAAGAATTATGACTCTAAACAACATTCTTGTTTTTCTCGTTATGTTTTTTGTCAGCTCGACAGTATTCGCTGACAGTTATTCTTCCACTAAACATGAATACAGGCTTGAGACGGTTGTATCCGGGTTACGAAATCCCTGGTCAATGGAATTTTTACCCGGCGGTGACATATTAGTTACTGAGAAATCAGGCCGGTTAAGACGTGTAAGTAATGACAAATTATTGCCCGATGAGATTAAAGGGTTACCTGAAATACGAGACAAAGGTCAGGGCGGCTTATTGGACTTAGCTATTGATCCCGGGTTTGAAAAAAATCAAACCATCTATTTTAGTTATTCCGCACCGGGCAAGAGTGGTATTGGTACGGATGTATCAAAAGCAAGGCTCGTTGGCAATAAACTGGTCGATAGAAAAACAATCTTTAAATTATCTCCGAAGACCAATGGCGGATACCATTTTGGTTCACGTTTATTATTTGGTAAAAATGGTACATTATTTATTACGCTCGGTGATCGTGGTGAAATGGAGCGTTCACAGGATCTGTCTGATCATGCCGGTTCACTTATCCGTATTAACCTTGACGGTTCCATTCCTGAGGATAATCCATTCGTTAAAAATAAACAGGCCAAACCTGAAATTTATACTTACGGTAATAGAAATATACAGGGTATTGCTATGCACCCTGAGACTGGCGAAGTCTGGACCGTGGAACATGGTCCTCAAGGTGGTGATGAATTAAATTTAATGAAGCCGGGAGTCAATTACGGTTGGCCGGTGATTACCTATGGTGTTAACTATGTTAGTGGCACCAAGATTGGTGAAGGCACAGAAAAAGAAGGTATGGCACAACCCATACATTATTGGATTCCGTCTATCGCAACATCAAGCTTATTATTTTATACCGGTGATGCCTTTCCAGGATGGACAGGTAATGCCTTTGTCGGGTCGTTGAGGTTTGGTCAACTCGCGCGTTTAGAAATGAAAAATAATAAAGTCGTAAAAGAAGAACGTCTAATTAACGGGGAAGTTGGACGCATTCGTGAAGTACAACAGGGACCTGATGGTTTGTTGTACATCATTACTGACGAAACAAATGGAAAAATAGTAAGAATAAAACCTGTTAGAAATTAAAGACAGGTTCTAGTCTTCGCGGCTGGTAATTTCCAATAGGTGATAACCGAACTGGGTTTTTACAGGACCATGGACGGTATTTAACTCACCACTGAATACGACTTCATCAAATTCTTTTACCATTTGTCCGGGTCCAAACTCACCCAGGTCTCCACCTTTGCGTCCGGAAGGACAGCTTGAATGCTCTTTAGCTATTTCGGCAAAGTCAGCGCCGTCTTCAATCTGCTGTTTTAAAGAGTTACATTGTTCTTCGCTGTCGACAAGAATATGTCTTGCTGTTGCTTTAGCCATAAGTATTTCCTCAAAAATTTATCATTTATAAAAAAGAAGCTTAGTCAGGGATAATTCTTTCTTTAACATAGCTGCCAGGAGCATCTTCTATAGGTTTAAGTTTTTGCCCGGGAATTCTTGCAGGTACTTTATTTCCAGCCTGTGCCTTTATCCAGTTTTGCCAGTCTGGCCACCAGGAACCTTCATGAGATGTCGCTTTGTCCAGCCAGTCATCCGGATTATCCTCAATTGTATCATTAGTCCAGTAATTATATTTGTTTTTAATTGGTGGATTGATAATACCTGCTATATGACCCGAACCACCAAGTACAAATCGCATTGGCCCAGAAAATAATTTCGCACCGGCATAATTTGATTTCCAGGGGGTTATATGATCTTCACGAGTAGAAATAAAATAAGTTGGTATTTTTATTTTACGAAGATCTATCGGTGTTTCATCAAGTGTTATCCCTCCTGGTACTCGCAACAGGTTTTTCAAATAACAATTTCGTAAATAAAAACTGTGCGTCTTTACAGGTAAACGTGTCGAATCTGAATTCCAGTAGAGCAGGTCAAATGCTGTTGGTTCTTTACCAAGTAAATAATTATTGATGAAAAAAGGCCAGATTAAATCATTGGCACGTAACATATTAAATACCGTTGCCATTGTGCTTCCATCCAGATAGCCTTCTTTATGCATGTTTGCATCAAGCGAATCCAGTTGCGATTCATCGATAAAGACACCAAGGTCGCCCGGTTTTTCGAAATCGACCATTGTTGTGAAAAAAGTTGAGGTTTTGACAGGTTTCCTATGTTTTGTTGCCAGGTAAGCATTTGTTGCAGCGAGTAAGGTTCCACCAATACAGTAACCGATAGTATTGATCTGATTAATACCCGTTTCAGTTTCTATTTGTTTAAGTGCCGGGAGTATGCCTTTCAACATATAGTCTTCAAATTCTGTATCGGCATAGCTTTCGTCCGGATTTTTCCAGGAAATAATAAATACGCTATGTCCCTGGTCTATGGCCCATTTAATAAAGCTATTTTCTTCACGTAAATCGAGGATGT
Source organism: Gammaproteobacteria bacterium (assembly GCA_028281365.1). Taxonomy (GTDB): domain Bacteria; phylum Pseudomonadota; class Gammaproteobacteria; order Eutrophobiales; family Eutrophobiaceae; genus JANQJZ01. Next base: position 9,114 of record JANQJZ010000024.1, read on the forward strand.
AATATTTGTTAATCCAGGGTGGAACGATCAATAATGGTGTTTCGTAAACTGTTTTAGTTGTTGGTGAGTACTGGATAAGCTGCATCAATTCATTTTGATAAATAACTTTACCTTTTGTAGTTGCAACATTTTTACCAACTTCAAAAGAAGAATAATCTGTCATCCTGGTAAGTAAATGTTTCCCTTTACCACGGATAAAATCTTCAATTAATGCCTTTGTTCCATTAACAAGGTTGTTGCCATTTGTCTCCAGAGTTTCCTTTAATACGGCAGGGTTAGTCGCTACAAAATTTGTTGGTGATAACGCATCAAGCCACTGTTTGGTAAAAAAATTGACTTGTTTAGCCAATTTTTCATCTACTTGCCTGTTTACAACAACCGAGTCCAGAATGAATTGTGAGGCCAATAAGTAAAATTGTTTAATATAATCAAATGCAATATTTTCGTCCCAGCTTTCATCAAAAAAACGCCTATCAGATTTTTTAGGTTCGATTACAGGTTGCGCATTTAAACCAAACGTTTTTAGCGCAGCGTATTGCCACAAGCGGGTGTAGTTATTCAATAACTGGATGTTGTTATTTGTAATAAATAGTGTTTTTTCAAACATGTTTTGCCAGTTATCAAGTAGTGTCTGTCCATAGCTGACAGGATCTGCAATGGATTCAATAGATTTTTTTATTTGTTGTTGGTACATATTTTTTATTAATTTCCATAAAAAATTCGATAGCTATTATAAATGAAATTGTGCAGTGCACAAGAATAAGCTGAAAAGTGCCGGAGTGAATATTTATTAACCGGTTTCCACGCGTTGTTATTATTTATACAATACTAAATACTTACTTAATTTATTCTGTTAGCAAAAGGAGTTTGCTGCTATGCCTCGAAAGCCTCGCATGTATATACCTGGAATCCCCGCCCATGTTGTACAACGCGGTAATAATCGTGAACCGTGTTTCTTCAGTGATGACGATTATCGTTATTATCGACAATGTTTGGAAAAAGGACTCAAGCGTTACCGTGTACAATGTCACGCTTATTGCTTGATGACTAATCATGTGCATTTATTACTCACACCATCGGATGAAACGGGTATTTCCAGGATGATGGCATTATTGGGTAAAAATTATGTCATGTACATTAATAAAACCTATCGTCGCACTGGTACCTTATGGGAAGGGCGACATAAATCTAGTTTAATTGATGCTGATAATTATTTACTGGGTTGTTATCGTTACATTGAAATGAATCCAGTTCGGGCCGGTATGGTCAGAAAACCGGATAACTACGCTTGGAGCAGCTATGGTTGGCATGCTTGGGGTAGGATAGATGATCTGATATCGGATCACGATTTGTATCATGCGCTTGGAAAGGTGAGTGCAGCAAGGTGCAAAGCTTACCGAGAGTTGTTTAGTGTTAATTTGTCGGACGATGATGTTGACCAAATTAACCATGCTTGGGATTGTAATTATCCCCTGGGAAATGATCGCTTTAAGGAAACTATCGAAAAAACATTACAGCGACAAATTGGATATGCACAAAGAGGCAGACCGAAACTATCAACTGGTTAAAAAATATTCACTCCGGCACTATAATCCCTACGTTACAGCGACATAAAAATATTCACTCCGGCACTATTAATCAAATAGATTAATATTTAATGTCAAAAGGGCGGGAGTATCGCAAATAAAATAAACAGGGCTCTTTATCTCCACACTTCAATCCATGCTTGGGCGCATTGCCCGGAAAGCTGATATAAGCGGGGCCCCTGAATCTTTTTTCCTTGCCTTCTTCCGATATCAACGTGAAAGCACCACTTATCCAGATGTAAAGTTCATCACTGGTGTGTGTATGTTGTCTAACAGTATATCCAGGTGGAAGTCTTAAAATTGATTCACTATGGTCCTTTCCAAGATCACCTCTAATAACTGCAATTTCAGCACCCGGATCAAGCCCTTCTACTTGCAGTGGTTCCCAAACCAGCTTATCTAGATCAACAATGGTTTGATCTGTACCAAAAGCAAGCGGTTTTAAATTAGTCGCTTCACCGTGGGCTAATGCAGTAGAGCTTAAAATCAGTAAGGTAACTGCAAAAATATTTTTCAAAATTATCATTATGTAATATCTCCTAAAATGTTTTCAAAAAGCAATATAGCAGTACTCATACCAATTTATAGAATTTTATAAAAATCAATAAAAATAGTTACTTATAAAAATACTCCATATTTTCAGTGAAATGATTTGACCAAAATCTCGTTAAAAGAATACGATATATCAATATTTATTATGATATTTCGTAAATTTTTCTATACATTTAAAAATTTTATTATTAATCAATAATTTAAAATTACTTATGAGTGATATTATCGGAAACAGCTCTGCAATTATTCAAACAAACGAGCGAATAAAAGCAGTCTCAATAACAGACGCTTCTGTTTTGATTTCCGGAGAATCGGGCGTTGGCAAAGAGTTAGTTGCAACACAAATACACGAAGGCAGCAGCCGATCAACTGGCCCGTTGATTACAGTGAACTGTGCATCCATACCTCGTGAATTATTTGAGAGTGAATTCTTCGGTCATGTTAAAGGTGCCTTTACCGGAGCGATTAAAAGCCGTATTGGCCGGTTTGAACTCGCTGATAAAGGGACTTTATTTCTTGATGAAGTTGGTGAGATACCCCTGGACTTACAAGGCAAGTTACTACGAGCTTTACAACAATCATCATTTGAAAGAATTGGTGAAGAGATTACAAGAAAAGTTGATATAAGGATTATTGCTGCAACAAACAGAAACCTGGAAGAAGAAGTTGATAAAAATCGATTTCGCGAAGATTTATTTTATCGTTTAAGTATATTCCCGATAAATGTTCCTCCACTTCGTAAACGTAAAGAAGACATCCCTCTATTAGCTTCTTATTTTTTTAAAAATAGCTGTGAGCAATACAATAAAGAGTTCACTGCATTAACGGATGAACAATTTGAAATACTCATGGATTATGACTGGCCAGGAAATGTAAGGGAATTAAAAAGTATCATTGAACGGGCAGTTATTTTATCTAAAGATAAATTTCGACTGGATTTGGCGTTACCGGAAGATGCACTTAAACAGGTTTCATATTCCACTAAAAAAATGGCTGAGAACATTCCACCCGTAATATTAACAGATGAAGAGTTTCGACAGCTTGAGCGTAAAAACATGATAACTGCTCTGGAAAGCACAAACTGGAAAGTCTCGGGTATTAAAGGTGCAGCAAAATTACTTGGTATCAAAACGACAACATTAAGTTCACGCATGAAGGCACTATCAATTGAAAAGCCTGATAAGAGTTCATTGTATTACAGGTTAGGGGGTTATAGCGCTATCTCGAAATTTGTGAATGAATTATTACCAAGGTTGAGAACTGATCCGGACCTGGGACGATTTTGGCAGAATAGGGGAGTAGATAGTATAGGAAAGGAAAAACAGTATTTGGTTGAATACTTATGTGAAGTAACAGGAGGGCCATATAACTATACAGGCAGACATATGCAGCAAACACATGAAGGTTTGAATATTACCGGGAACGACTGGGAAATATTTTTAGAGAGGGTTAATGAAGTTGCGAACCTTTCCA
>JANQJZ010000011.1 GCA_028281365.1 Gammaproteobacteria bacterium
AAAACCAGGCATAGTTATAATGTATCTACCATTAATAGCACGTGTGACAGGCCTGGAACGTGTACCAATACTTATATTATTTCGGCTACGACTCGACGAGCGTAATGTCACTCTTCGAGTAAAGTTACCGCCAGCAGAAAAATTAATCGAATTATCTCCACTACCGGTATGGATATCGACCCCTTCAACTTCACCGATATTAATAACATCATCACCGCCCAGTGCAAAAACAGTTTTATTACTTTCTACTACCTCAATAATGTCATTAGCATCAGTTCCTAAAATATCAATATCATTTTGGAAATCTTTACCATAAACGAGATAACTTTCTCCCTGTTGACTATTTGCACCACGTGCCGAAACTAATAGATCGTCAAAACCATCTCCATTAACATCACCCGCAGATGAAACTGACCTGGCAGCCTCATCAAGTGAGTTTACACCTCTAAGAACAAAACCATCCTCTCCATTCAAATTATTTAAATCAATTGTGTTTTTCATAAAACCATCTTGGCCAAAAACAATATAGGCTTCGCCATTTAATCCTACACCTGGGCCTGCGAAAGATGATCCGATAATAAAATCATTAATACTATCTCCATTAATATCTCCAGCATTACTGGCAGATGTGATAGCAGCAATAGATGTTAGTGTAATTGATTCATTAGATGATAAAATATTAGGATCAACGTCAGCAGAAAAACCAGTATCTTTACCAAAAATAATATGGCTTTGATTGGTTGAAGTATTAATTAACAGGTCATCAATACCATCACCGTTGATATCACCAACGCCATCACCACGCGATTCGTCTGAGCTGACTCCATCCATACCTACGATACGAAAACCATTGGTTCCATCTAAACCATCGACGTTGATAGTCGAATCAAACCTATCTTTTTGGCCAAAAACTACGTAACCCGCAGGTTCACCCCGGCCTGTTCCTCCCGGCAAACCTAAAGGCGCAAATAAAAAAAGATCATCAATATTATCAGCATTAATATCTCCAGCAGAACTCACAGTAAACCCGAGAGAACTTGAAGGGTTAGAAGTACTGATACTAAAACCATTAGCTCCATCAAGGTCGTCAATATTGATTCCATTTGCAAAACCTTGTTGATTACCTAAGATTATATTGACTTGACCTACCAAACCATTTGCAGAAGGCAGACTCACTGATAAATCACTAATACCATCGGCATTTATATCGCCTACACCATTAACAATGACAGGAAAAGCACTCTCTATTTCACCACCAGTGATTTGAAAGCCATCGTTTGATGTTAAATTAGTTAAATCTATCTCTGTAATACCACTATTTGTCCTTCCAAAAAGAACAATACTTTTACCAATAATACCTGGTTCTGAATTCACACCAACGATAACATCGTCAAAACCGTCATTATTGATATCACCCGCACTTCGAATAGAATTGACTGCACCATCTGCAGTGATACGAAAACCATTGCTACCATCCAACGTGCTTAAATCCAAAGGAGATGCAATTTTCTCGGCGTCGCCATATATAAGAAAACTTCCCTGGCTACGATCACCTTGAATGAGAAAATCATCAAAGCCATCATTGTTAAAATCACCAGCAGATGACACTTTTGTTCCTGCGTTTTGCAAAACTGTGAATTGATCAAGCGTCGCATCTTCTAGTAGCTTATCTCCCCGAATTGTTAGTGTGACAAAAGAAGAAGATGATTCACCACTGTCGTCTGACATTGTATAGTCAACAATCACTGTTTCTGTGTCACCAGCATTTAGCTCATCGAAATCGGCACCAGGATCAAACCGGAGTTTATTATTTTCTATACCAGCTGTGCCCTTATTACCCCTTAATGATACGGAGTCAATTGAAAAGTTGGATGGATCATCATCTGGATCTGCATCCGTATCATTTTTTAACACATCAACCAGGAAACCTGGCGTGTCTGAAGAACTGGGAAATATCCTTGAACGAATATCACGAAATACTGTACCGGTTTCACGTGTAAACCAGGCTGTTATTAGAGAACCATCGTTTAATTCAGCCAAAACTGGCAGGCCTTGTCCACCTTCTACCAGATTATTTACTGTAAAAGTCGTAAAACTACCATCTAATTTAAATCGTCCACCGACAATATCATTACTATTATCAGGGCTTACCCATAATGCCGCATAGTCACCATCATTTAATGCTAATAAACTATAGTCCCTATCAATACTGGTAATGGTCGGATTCAATATAAAGCCACTATCAATCTTGTTACCAGATTTTGTATAACGTTGACCATTTATTTGTCCCGTCGTTGCCCATGTCACCAAAAATTCATCATTCGGTAGTGTTATGATCTCCGGTGCTCTCATAACATCTAAACCAGTACCGCTTAATACGGCCTGATCCGGACCATTTTTCTGTCCATTGGAATCGAACAACTGAAATGTTAACGGGAAACCGTCGCTAAACTCCGGAGGTAGATCCGGTTTTTGAGTGCTCGTTGAATCGAAGGTTACAACAAAGCCATCATCAGAAAATGCAGTTACTTTTGGCGTAGGCCGATTATTAGTAAATATTTCAAATGTATTAACCTGCAATTCATTCCCGATTGCGATACCGCCAGCATCAAATTTTTGGACTTTGACATCATCATTTGTTTCCGACCAGGTCACAACAAACTGACCATTTGACAATGCAGCAATATCAGGTGTGTACCTGACAAAAGAACCAAACTGAAATGAACTACCTATTTCTGTTCCATCATTTGCAAACTTTTGTCCGCTACCATTCCATGTTACAACATATCCATCAGTTAACCCTTCAATGGCATAACCAAAAATACCAATAGAACTATTCGTCTCAATCTCTTTTTGATTCCCAATGCTTTGTCCCGATGAGTTATAACGCTGAAAAATAATTCGCGTACCAGAAACCCAACTATTAATATAAGTACCATCAGATAAAGCGGCTAACCTGGGTAAATCTTCGAAAATACCCTGCTGGTTCGCTACAAAAAATTCATTATCAACAGCAGTATCAGTACTGATCGATGCCTGATCAGGGTTTGCAACCGGGATAGAATTAAATTCATTTGTGGTTAATGTAAATATATCGCTAGCAGATAAATCACCGCTATCGGTTACTGTTACTCGCACATCCAGCGAACCGATATCAATATCAGCAGGCGTACCACTAAACGTACCAGTTGCAATATCAAAATTTAACCAAGCAGGTAATGCACTACCATCTGATAATGTCGCATTGAATGTTAACGTTTCATTCAGATTAATATCAATAAACGTATCTGTAGGCACCTGGAAATGAAATGCACGTTGCGAACGTGAAACTTGATCTTCAATGTCATTGGCAACGGTTGGTGCAAGATTCACATTACCAACATTTAGATTGAAATCCAGTGATACCGATTGATTGGCACTATCGGTAGCCGTGACATTAATATCAATAATTTCACTATCTGAAATCGTTGGCGTACCGCTGAACGTTAGAGTATTTGGATCAAAACTGAGCCATGCAGGCAAATCGCTGCCATCGGATAATGTTGCCTTAATATCCAACAAATCCAAGGCATCATCAGTAAAGCTGTTGACATCGAGTTGATAACTGAATGGCGTATCAGACAGTATGATTTGATCTTGTGCGGTATCGTTTAATATCGGTTCAAAATTCGGGTTGTTTAAAACACCTGATGGAAACTCGATCGTTTCAATAAAGCCACTTTGGGTATAGTAATTGGTTATACGCACCTGCCCACTGGTACTGGGTAATCCGGGGATATCCGAAGTAACCGAAACATTGAGTATCAGATCATTACCAGCACGACTATGACTGTTCAGGCTCGGTGTCGCAGTAAACGAACCGGAAGTCGCTTGTTCAAATAATAGTGTATCGATACCGCCTGCATCAGAGATCGTGATAGTAAAGTTATCGGGTAAACTTGTATCAGGACGGAATCGATAGATAGATCCCTTATCACTACCGTTAGTTGTTTGTCCATCTTCCAATACTTGATCATCGGGTAATAATGCCTGTATCGCAGCAATGTCCCAACTGAATCCATCAGCAAAATTAACCGTTTCAATTTGATTATCTACATTAAACCAATTCGCTATCGTGATAAGGTCTGATGTAACTTTATTATTTTCTAATATCAGCAAGACCAAGTCATTTCCACTTCTCTGGACGCTGATGTCAGATGAAGTGATACCTTCGCCAAACTCTATTCTGTCGTTACCGGCATCATCTAGAATCAGATCATCTCCATCTCCTCGTCTAAATATATAGGTATCACTTCCAGTACCACCGTTCAGGTTATCATCACCAGTTCCTCCATTTAAGTTATCATTTCCTTCATCACCAAATAATGAATCATTACCTTCACCACCTTCTAATTCATCATTTCCCGTCTGGCCATATAGAAAATCATTTCCTTCTTCACCAACTAATCGATCGTTATCAGTGTTACCATAAAGTTGATCATTCCCCGTACCTCCGACGAGCAAATCATCACCACCGCCACCAACAATAAGATCATTTCCTCCAAAACTATAAGCCGCATCATTGAATTCTGTTAGTGGTAAAACATTGGCATTATCATCGCTAACGATAAAATTTGTATAGGCAACAGGATCACTATCGGGCTCTATGACACCACCCGTTTGTTCTTCAATAAAGGCCGTATCCCAAACCGTGCCATCGGAGAATTCGATCGATTCAACGGTTTTACCGCTAAACCATTGACTGACAACTAAGGCATCACCGGTTTGCGTTCCATCTTGCTCTAGTTGTATTAGTAAATCATTACCAGACTTTTTCAGAGTTACATTGTCGCTATTTATACTACCTGTAAATTGAATTTTGTCGGCAGCACCTGATTCATCTTCAACCAGTTCTATACCATGTCCAAAATCAAATTGATAAGTATCATTATCAGCACCGCCACGTAAAACATCATTCTGTGCAGGCTCTGATTCAATTCCACCATTTAGTAGGTCGTCACCAACACCGCCGTCTATAAAATCCGCACCGCCCTCTCCAAATAGCTGGTCATTTCCTCCAGCATCCGGACCATTTAAATATTCCTTGACTGAGTATGTAAATGTACCACCATCACCAGTGGCTGTTCCTGTTGAGAATGGTGTACCCAATCGTTCAAAAGTAACTGGGCTTATATCACCATATATAATATCGTTACCTCGACCACCTCGGATTTGATCATCACCTTCTTCGCCTTCGAGTTGATCTCGGTCATCTCCGCCATCAATGACATCATTATTACTGCCGCCGAATATTAAATCCTCGCCATCGCCACCATAAATCAAATCTATGCCTGATTCTTCAACAAGGGCTTCACCATAAACGAAATAATCTCCAGAGAAAAAGGGAGGTAGGATCAGAAACCCATCTCCTGCAGTAAAGTTATATGAATTACTGCTATTAAAACCATTCGTTGGTCCTTCCCAATCAAATGGAATATTAGGTTGTGCTCCTGGTCCGACTGTTTCAAGGAAAAATAAACTGATCGATTTAACATCACCAAAAATGACATCATTATCGGCATCACCAAACAATTGATCACTACCCGCACCACCCGCAATGATGTCATCTCCCTGACCTCCAAAGATGGGATCATTACCATTTTGACCGGAAAGAAGATCACCATCGTCACCACCACTAATGTAATCCGATAGGTCACCACCAGAGATAATATCGTTGTTCTTACCACCAAAGAGCTGATCGGAAAAGGCACCACCCTCTAAAATATCATCGCCTTCATCACCGAATATTCGAGCACCATTGGCTTCGACAACCAGGTAATCATTATCCTCGCCACCCCGTAACACACTGTCATCCGAGAGCGTTAATAATTGATCATTCCCGGTACCCCCTTCTGCCGTTAAGGTCACCAAGCCATCAAAACCCGCCAGGGTAATATTATCGTCACCACCTAAACCCAGAATTTTTTGTGGTACGGTCTGACCAGATTGATCAAGTAAACGATTCTTACGCTCATTCAATTCTTCGATCAATGGAGCAAGTTGTTCACTGATGGGGATGAGTTGAGCAACCAAATTATCCCGCTCTGCAATCTCTTCGCTGGCATCTTCGCCATTTTCCTGCAAAGTAGTAATGAGATTATTTAGCGTAATAATTTGATTATTAAGTTGTTCGGCCTGTTGTTGTAATGGATTTATCTGCGCCTCAAGGTCTTCAGCCTCATCAACAAAGGACGACACATCAAGGCTGGACGTGAGATAGACATCATCATTAACGCGTTTATCAAAAGTAACTACATCTTCTTCTTCTTCAGTACCGGATAAAGTGACACCCGGTACACCGCTCTCTTTTAGCGTTATACCAAAATCTCCGTCACGAATCCCTTGGGTTTCTCCCACGAAGTTTTTTATTGTGAAGGTCGCCGAATCACCATTATTATTAGTGACAGCAATGCGGGCATCGCGCCCTTCGAGTGTCAGATCGATATCTTGATCTTCATGTTGGTAGGAATTACCCGATTGTCTGAGATACGTGCCATCGATAATAACGCCGATGGCTTCGATATAACCTTTTCGATCAATATTGTCATCGGTATCTTCAACGACATCACCATCTCCCACGTAATACCAATCGACATCCTTACCGCCTTTTAAAACGTCTTTTTGACCATCATCGTTGCGTTCCAGATCATTATTATAGAGACTATCCGTTCCATCACCGCCTTCTAGATAATCACCAATGGTTTCTCCATTTAGTGTTTGTGTGCCACTACCGCCAATGAGATTATCATTACCAAGGAAACCATAGAGTCGATCACCTTTGATTCCACCTTGAGCAAAATCCGTTTCACCCTCCGAAGTACTAGTAAAAGTGATTCTCTGATGTGGAAGCTGAGCATTACCAAGTGGTCTATCTATATCAAGTGATATATTGAGTAACGAATCTGTATAAGTAATGTTTTCACTGCCAACCTTATCGGTATCATTTGCGAGACCTAGCTCAATTTTTAAAGCCAAGAAAGCAGCACGGTCTTCTAAGTATTGAAGTGTGAGTTCACCGTTACCTGTTTGTTCACTGTCAAAATCTAATTCACCATTAAGGTTATGGTTGTTATAAAGTATATCCCCTCCTGTTATTACAAAAGGATTAAGATTAACAATTGCGTAGCGATGGGAAATGGAAGTTTGTGCATTATCAATAATAGTTTGACTAGATGAGTTAACTAAGCTTTCTATTGAAATATTGTTTGTGCCAATAGGATAAGTGGCATTTATTCGATTTCTTATTCTATTAATATTGTTAAAGAACTCATTTCTGTTTTCTAAATTCCTATACCCTCCATTACTAGTGTCAATTGTTGATGGTGTCCAACCTTCAGGAAACAACAATTCACCTAATGCATTTAAGGTATTTTCTAATGAGTCTCCATCAGAGGAGCCTAATATAACATCGGCTTTGGCATTAGAGCTGGCTGAAAAGATCTGAGAGAGTTCAGACATTGTGAGATTACTATCAAGTCGTTGAAATACTTCCATAGTAGCCAACGAATCAGCAATTAAAGAGATACTGTGTGTTGCACCAAATGAACGTAGAAATTCATCAAGCTCAAATGGATTAAATATATTTAAGTCATTTATATTTGGCTGGTCCTCGATAAATACCCCAGTGAAATCACCAAATATTTGACCCGCACCAGCAGTAAACTCACCGTCACCGGTACCACCATTACCAAATATATTGGTTATTTTCGAATCTTCAGTCCTCAAATCTGTACCTAAACCAAAATAACTTAGTAGTGGCTCAACTCCAGCTCCTTCAGTATCTTCTAGTAATACTTTCAGTGCATACCTAAATAAAGGATCTTCATAGATATTTTCATATTCAGTAATGTTGTTAGCAGATAAATGTAATTGTCTAACTGATAATAAAGTATCCAATGCCATCTCTTTTGTAAGCGCAGGAAAGCCTATAGCAATAAAATCAATAATCGTTACTTCGTCGAGGAATGATGCAGGATCAGCAATTGCTTGTTGTAGCGTAGAAAGTTTTCCAGATAATGCCGTTGCTATTTCGTTTCCAGTTTCAGCGTTTTCTATTTGACCAAACCCGGCCCCATTAAAGGTAGTAGTCCGCAATACATCATCATAATGTAAACGAGTAAATGTCTGCGCTAGATGACCACCTAAAGAATAACCTGTAACGTTAATCTGCCCCCCAGTATTCAGATGGTTTTCCAAACCATCTAACCGTGTATCCTCAACCCAGGTTTGTGTAGCTTCGTCCCATCGCTCTCCATTTTGCAAATGAGCATAGTACTCTTCCATATCAAGTAATTGACCATAGGCAAATCCTTCACTCTTAATCTGACCATTCGCTCCATTGGCACTATCCCGTTCGAAGTCTCCGCCTTGAGTGGATAATTTTGATTCGGTGCTCCTGAATGATATGGTGAATTCACCTGTAACTTTATGCCGCATGACAGTGGCTGAAAATCCACTGTTGGTATTGGGTAGATGATCAACCACTTCCCATGTCGCAAAAAAATCATTGATCATGACGTCTGTCATGCGGGTAGCACCGAGTTCTTCTGGTGGAATGTCATCAATAAAATCAAAGTGATTGCTACCATCTTCTAATCGTTCAACAAAAACATTATTTCTTTGAGTTATATCAATCCCATCCAGATAACTCTCTGCCGCATGTTGTGCTAATAAAAATTCATAGCTTATGCGTATATCAATCGTCATGTTCATTCTCCTTGTAAATCATCATCAATTGGTTTTAAGACTTTGCTGATAAAATCAAAAGTCGCAGTGTTTGTTTTTCCTGTTGGACAAATACTTAATCGGCGCGAGAAATACCCGCGATAGAAGTAACCCCGTTTAATGCCGAGTGTTTCATTGGTCGCTAACTCCTTAACGATTAATTCTCCACCCCAAACACCAAATAATTTATCCCATTCATTCCTGACTTCACGCCAGGTGAAGCCATACTGGCTTTTAAGCTCAGGTATTTGTTTGGCAAAATAATAGTCACCTTTATTTCCCAGATTTCCATAATGTTCGTATCTCCAGTATTTATCTGCTGTTACCACAACATCTTCAATCACTTTAGTTTCAGGAAAACGCCTGTCGTAAAGTTCTCCGGCATTTGGTGGGCGAGTTGTTTCTAAAAATAAATAAGGGTTATTTATTCTAGGTACTTTATATAATGCTGAACTTAAAAAAAGTCCTTCGACTCTTCTCGCTTCAGAGTTCGTATGCCCATACGGATCTTCAGGAATGTCCCCCTTTCCTAATCGCGTAAAATAATCCCTTGGATCGCGTGGTCGCATCTGAAACAAACCTTCAACATTCTCGACTGTGCGATAGACAAACTCACCCGCATCCTTTTCGCATCGATGATTAAAATATGCTTCTGCTGCTTCACCCCATATCCATCTGCTCGTCGGATATAACGCAACTAAAAACACAATCCCAATAATAAATTTAGTTTTTTTATTAGTCATAACTTCTTTCCTTGTGCATTTTTAAAATTCAAGATTCAAGACCTGACCCCATTCTTTCATGTTCTTCTAACAACATGATATACTCCTTATCTGAATTAAATTATTAAACTATTATCATAAATAAACTAAAATCATTGGTATTAATAATATTGACATTTCTATTCCAAGCTCCCCAAATATCCCTGTAACCAAAGACACAAAAACAAGAACTAATAAAAACGTAAAAATTAATCTTATCTTCCATGGGAATTTATCCATGTAATTTGCACTTGCAGGTTCTCCTACCTTCTTTATCAAAGTAATTCCTTTATATGTGCAAGCAATTATCATTAATATAGAATATATAAACAATAAAGTGGTTAGAAAAACTTTCTCCATAAAAAATAAAGTAAAGGAACGGCTATGAAAAACAGCATCCAACAGACAAAACTGTATACCCAGAAAAAGCATCCACTTTTTTTTGTATTGAATTCACTATTGACTTTTATCCTGCTTTTGATTTTTTGATTTTAAAATCTTTTCTGAAACATAAAACAATATAAATCCTGCAAATACCACTCCACTTGCCATATCGGAGTTAATAAAAGCACGAAGATCCGGAAAAAATAATCTTAAAAAAAATAATATTACTCCTGTAATCATTAAAACTGCTGATAATATTAATAAAGGTGGAATAGATTTAAAATTAATCATAAATTATTCTCCAACATTTAATACAGTGTAATAGGGCCAGGTCTTGAATCTTGAATTGGCTCATAGCTTCTCCTTTTTCTCTTTCTCATATTGTTTTACAATCTTGCTGACACTGCTTAGAATCAAAAGGGTCAGTGTCGATTGATAGCATGTTGTTCTCTCCATTGTTTTGATTTTCTATCGCCACCTCTCGGTAACGGTGTAGTTCTGCGTTTTAACTTCTCCTCTATCTTGGCTTTGAAGTAATCACTCCCCAATACCCATTCTTTATTTGTTGCCGCCCTGATTTCATCAAGCTGTTTCTCTGAAATATGGGCCTTGAACAACGCACGATAAGCGTGTTGCCTTTTCTCTTTCGTACGTCCCAGTTCGTTGTATTTATAATGTGGGGTAATCATTGGATTGTCCTGTCCTAGCGCATTATGACGATAACTGGACCAGGGATATTCTGAAGGATGAACAACCATCTGTGCCCGGACAGGATTCAGTTCGATATAACGATAACAGGTTAATAAGTATTGCTCTGTATCGATGAGTGTCGATTTATAACGCCCTTCCCATAAGGTGCCGGTACGACCATAGGTATCATTAAAATACTGGACATAATAGCGCCCCAACATTTGTATCGCCTTGCCAATACTGTATTCTTTTTCTGGAGTCAGTAATAAATGAACATGATTGGTCATTAACACATAGGCATGACAATGACAATTGTGCTTAGCCAGTGCCTCTTTCAATTTATTTAGATAGTATCGATAATCTGCTTCATCATAAAAGATGGGTTCACGATTGATGCCACGTATGATGACATGTTGCGGTTCACCGGGCAGGACAAAACGGGGCTTACGAGGCATGGCAATACACTCCTTGTATAACTGTTCCTTAGCAAGGCAATTTAACAAGTTATCGCTCCCGCTTCAATTGTCATACGTCTTGTTAATATAGATTGCTTCATATCAATCGACACTGACCCCTTTGATTTTGATTGTGTCAGGTCTAATGAGATGACCATTTTTCCTGGACACTATTTTTCTCGTATTTTTATCTTTACATAGGACATTTTTGTCCTATAATTTACTTTATGAAGGGAATCGAATTTATCAGGAAGATAAAAAAACTTGCTGATCAACGAGGCATACCAAGTCGCGTGGATAAAAAACGTGGTAAGGGTTCGCACGTTACACTCTATTTTTCTGATAAATGTACCATTGTTCGAAATCCAAAAGATGAATTGAAAAAAGGTACTTTGAACGCCATGTTGAAACAACTTGGTCTTAGCAGTCAGGATATAAAGGACACTTAAATGCATAAATTTAAATACCCCGCTAAATTTAAAAAAGATAAAGATGATGGAAGTTTTCTTATCACCTTTAGGGATATACCTGAGGCCATTACACAGGCAGAGACACCTAAACAATGTTTTGAAGAAGCAGCAGACTGTCTTGAAGAAGCAATTGCAGGGCGAATTGATGATAAGCTGCCAATCCCTAAACCCTCCAAAGCGCTTCGTAATGAAAAAATGATTACCGTTCCTGCCCAAACCGCTGTCAAGGCTGCTTTGTATATCGCCATGAAGGAAAACAAGATTAATAAAAGTGAATTGGCCCGGCGCTTAAATCTTGATGTCAGGGAAGTGCGGCGCATGTTAAACCCACACCATGGAACTAAATTACCTTCTATGGAACAAGCGCTAGCTGCTCTGGGTAAACATATTGAACTGCATGTTTCGTAATATTTTATAGATTGTAAACTTGAGGTTCCAAAGCGGTACATCAAGCATTGAAACTTATATGATCTTTGATTACAGCTCATTATCTCTCCCTGACACTCTCATCTTTGTAACGCAGTAAGGGACTTAATAAGAATTCGATTAAGCGTCTTTTCCCCAAATTCACTTCTACAGTCACTGCCATACCTGGGCTTAGGTTCACAATCTTGTCTTTTACTTTCATTGTGGTTTGATGCATCTTGACACGCATGGCATAAACCAAGCCTAAATTCTCATCAGGTGTTGCATCGTTTGATACGTTATATATCTCACCATTTACCAATCCGTATTTTGTAAAAGGAAATGTCTCGACTTTGATCTCTGCTTCCTGCCCTTTATGTACAAAGCCGATGTCTTTATTCGGTAACCAGGCTTCGATCTCGACTGGATCATCATGCGGAACAATATGCATCAGTTCTTGTGCGGGTGTAACAACACCGCCAATGGTATGAATGGCGAGTTGATGCACAGTACCGGCTACCGGTGCCCTTAAATTTTGTAAGGTGACACGCTTTTCTGCTTTAACCATTTCCTGGTTAAATGCCGTAATCCGGTTTTCAACATCTGCTAGTTCGGCCAATAATGTTTTTTCAAACTCGGCCTTTTGTGCAGTAAGTCGTTTGTTGATATTGGCAATGGCTGCATCAACCATACGTGCATTGTTTTTTTGTATGTCGCGTTCTTTTACCTGTTCAATGCGTTGTTGTTCCAGTTCCAACCATTGGACACGTGGTACCATGTTGTCCTTTAATAAGTCTTCTAATGATTTCGTGCGCTCGGTAATTAATGGAATCGTGGATTCGAGTTGTTGTATTCGCTCTGTGATTGCACCTCGTTCAGCATGTCTTTGTTGTTTTTCTTCTTTTAAGGCATCACCGTTTGCATAGTATTCATTGAGTTGCTGGTTGATTCGATCCTGTTGTAGTTTTATTTGTGCAGGTGTTGCATCCTCCAATTTGGAAAAATATTCTTTTTCTCCCTTATCACTTACTTTATCGAGAATCGTCTGGATACGTGCGCGATCGAGTTTTAGCGCGAGTTGTTGTTCTTTAGTTTGTATATGATCTGCACCGGTTAATGTCGGATCGAGTTCTATCAGCACATCACCTGCGCTTACTTCATCACCTTCCTTGACATAGATCTCTCTGACCACACCGGTTTCTAGTGGTTGAATTATTTTTACACGACTACTGGGCACAATTTTTCCCATTGCAACACTGACAATATCGACATGACCGACCCAGGACCAGATAACACTTATGGTAAAGAAGATCATGATGGCCCAGACAATATAACGCGCCATAGGTAATGGTGGTGTTTGTTGTATCTCCAAAGCAGCCGGAAGAAATTCCAGTTCCTCGTCGTAATTATTTCTTATTGTTGTTTTCATATATGGATATTTATATGTATAAATTTATTGCTATTTATATGGCTATATACTAGGCTTTCTATATGAGCAAGGAGAGCTTTGAGTGGGATCCTGACAAGGATATCGAAAACCAAATGAAACATGGTGTTTCGTTTGAAGAAGCGCAGTTGGCTTTTCAGGATCCGAATCGAATATTCGCTCCAGATAAAACGCATAGTTTTAATGAAGATAGATATTATTGTATAGGTAAAGTCGGTGAAGCTATTCTGACTGTCCGTTTTACATATAGGGGAGAAACAATTCGCATTTATGGTGCGGGTTACTGGCGTAAAGGTAAAAAAGTTTATGAAGAAAAAAATTGAATATACAGACGAACCAATGGGTGAGATTAAAATTATTGAGGATATTTTTCCAAAGCCGGAAGAACTCGTCTTTAAAAAACCTAAAACCAAGGTGACCATATCTTTAAGTGACTCCAGTATTGCTTTTTTTAAACGTGAAGCGAAAAAACATAAGACACAATATCAAACGATGATCCGAAATCTTCTGGATGAGTATGTCGCTCGCCATAGTCATTAAATAATTATTCGTCTTCATAATCAATTGGGGGCTGCCACCATGCCTAACTGATGTGAATAGAGTTTCGAATAATAACCATTGGTTTCCATTAACTCTGCATGCGTCCCGCCTTCCATAATCTGGCCTTTATCAATGACAAGAATGTGATCCGCTTCTCTGACTGCACTTAAACGATGGGCAATAATAAAGACTGTGCGACCTTTACAGATATAGCGCATGTTCTGGTGGATGATGTGTTCGGATTCATAGTCGAGCGCACTCGTCGCCTCGTCAAAGATTAAGATTCTTGGGTTGGTAATCAGGGCCCGTGCGATAGCGATACGCTGGCGTTGACCACCGGAAAGGTTACAACCGTGTTCTCCGACTTCATTGTCATACCCTTCCGGCAATTCCAGGATAAATTCATGCGCACCAGACATCTTTGCTGCTTGTACAACGCGTTCCATCGGCATAGCCGGATCACTTAATGAAATGTTTTCACGAACGGAACGATTGAAAAGAAAGTTTTCCTGTAAAACAACACCAATGTTTCTTCGTAACCAAACTGTGTCGACCATCGCAAGATCTACACCGTCTACCAACACACGACCACTTTGTGGAACATAAAGACGTTGAATCAGTTTGGTTAAGGTGCTTTTACCCGAGCCGGAACGGCCGACAATACCGATTACTTTTCCGGCGGGGACATGGATAGAAATATTGCGCAGGATTTCCGGACCATCAGGACGATAGCGAAAGGTGACGCCCTCAAATGTTACTCGACCTTCCAGTTCGGGTAATGATGCGCGACCCGGACTGTAGGCCGGTTCCGGTTGGGCATTAAGAATATCGCCAAGGCGTTGCACAGAAATTCCGGCCTGCTGAAATTCGTTCCATAATTGTACAAGCCTGAGAATAGGACCGCTGACGCGACCTGCAAACATGTTAAACGCGACCAACTGACCGACTGATAGATCGCCATTGATTACCAACCTTGCTCCTATCCATAATATAAGGAGTATGGTGACCTTATTTATAAATGTAGCAACCTGACTTGCGATATTACCAAGATTCGTCGCCTTAAAACTGGCTTTAACGTACCCCGAAAGTTGTTCTTCCCAACGACGCTGACTTTGTGGTTCAACTGCACCTGCCTTAATGGTTTCTACACCATTCACCGATTCCACCAGGAATGCCTGGTTTTCTGCACCTCGATTAAATTTTTCATGTAAACGTGCACGCAGTACCGGTGTCACAAACAAAGCTAATAGAACATAAAACGGAATTGCAGCCAGTACGACATAAGTCAGTGTTGGACTGTACAGATACATTACCGCGAAGAATACGACCGTAAAAAATAAATCGATAATCAGTGTTAGTGCGGAACCGGTAATAAAATTCCGAATGCTGTCCAGTTCCCTGACACGTGCCACGGTATCACCGACTCTTCGTGCCTCGAAATAACTGAGGGGCAAGCGTAATAAGTGTCGGAATAAGTCGGCCCCCAAGGTGACATCAATACGACTTGTCGTATGGGAAAAAACATAGGTCCGAAGACCATTCAATATAACATCGAATAATGATACAACCAGTAGACCAATGGCGAGTACATCCAGTGTTGTTAAACCACGGTGTACCAGGACTTTATCGATTACGACCTGAAAGAATAGCGGTGTAATCAGAGCAAAGATTTGAATAAAGAAAGAAGCCAGTAAAACTTCAGCAAGGAGTTTCTTGTATTTAAGTATTGCCGGGATAAACCAGGAAAAATCGAATTTTCTGATTTCACTAAATAATCCTGCACGACGGGTAATTAATATGAATTGACCATTCCAACGCTGCTGAAACTCTTCGAGACTTATACTTTCCGGCCCTTGATTGAGTGGGTCCTGAATCAGGACTTTATCTTCTGTTGCCTGAGCGAGGATAAAATAGTGACCATCTTGATGTTGGGCAATTGCAGGAAGTTGCGTTTTTGTTAGACGATCAATACTGCTTTCAATAGCACGGGCCTTTAATCCAAGAGACTTTGCACCTCGCAATATCTCCGACTCAGAAAATAGTTTTTCTGAATCGCCGTAATGGTGTTTTAATTGACCAGGATCAGCAGGTGTGCCATGCAATCTCGATAGCATGACGAGACAAACCAGTCCCGTATCGACTTGATTATTGCCTTCCTCTTCCAACTCTCCTACACCCAATTTGTCACTAAATTAAGACATTTAGTTTTTGGGCCACTGTATCATAGAAGATCAGGTAAAAAATCCTTATAAATAATGAAATTTGACTGACAATTTTTTACTCAAATTTGAGTAAAATTATTTTCCACTAATTAAAACTTATTGAATTTAAAACTAAAAATTGAATAAGCGAAGTTGGCTTGCTCTTAACTTTTTAAACCGGTTCTAACCGTATTATGTCTGAAGATTATTTTTAATTGATTCACACAGTGACATCAATTTAACCACATCCTTTTCATTAAGACCGGTTGCACATAGAGCTAACTCGGCAGCCTTCTTCGCTTTCTTGCCAAGTGCTTTTCCTGCTTTGGTTAATACGACAGACTTCTGACGTTCATCGGTTTCTGTAAACTGTCGCTCGATATAACCATTTTGTTCCAGTCTCTTTAATAATGGGCTCAAGGTAGCATTGGTAATCCCGGTTACCTCGGCAATCTCGCTGATCTTTACCGCCTCTTTATCCCATAAAGCCATCATCACGACATACTGCGGGTAAGTCAGGTTCAAAGGTTCGAGTAATGGCTTATAGGCCTGGGTTACTGCCCTCGATGTCGAATACAAGGCGTAACAAACCTGTTCATCCAGTTTTGGTCCCATTCACACCTCTGTTAAAATAGTTATAGTATTTCGTGCACTAAATACTTGCGCTGTGATTTTAACTTTACTATACTGCTTTGTACAATATTTCGTGTACTTATTATTTTAGTACTAAATAAATGAAAATCATCGGTTGGAGGCACAAAATGAAAAAATTTCTGGTCGTTGCTCTCGCATTCGTATCCAGTCTGGCAGTCTATGCAGGCGGCAACCCTGAGCATGTCGCTTTTCCTATAGCTTATAAAGCTGACTTTATTGCATATGACACCCGTAATCGGGTTAATGGTAAACAGGTTGCTGTAATGTACGCTAACAAAGTTGCACTTGATTCAGCATCGAGTGGAAAGCTTGCGGCAGGCTCTAAAATTATTATGGAAGTTTATAAACCTAAAAAAGACGAAGATGGAAAACCTGTTATTGGTGCAAATGGCGTTTTTGAAAAAGCCAAGCTGGCTGCAGTTGCAGTGATGGAAAAACGGGAAGCCTGGGATGCCGGTTTTGCTGCAAAAGATCGTGCCGGTGATTGGGGGTTTGCGATTTATAACCCGGATGGTACTCCTAAAGAGAATAACCTTGAGTGTGCTACCTGCCATACTCCTATGCCAGATAATGATTTTATGTTTTCCTATTCCAGCCTGGTCAATTTCTCCAGGTAAGTTTGACATCTTGTCACCTATCCAGGGGACAGACCTATGTCTGTCCCTGTTTTTTTCTTAAAACAAAAACACCATAGTCTGATCTTTCATTAAGAGTTACCGGTTGCGATAGATCGTAGTATTCATCGAATATAGTTTCTATCGTAAACGCATTCGTTTTTGCTATCAGCTTATTAAATTGTTTTTTTGTATAAGTACGAAGTTTATAAATTGATTCAAACTGTTTATCCTGATGTTTAGATCTGGTTTTGAGAATAACTTTCAATGTTTCTGTTCTCCTTTTATTACTCTGATCAATTAATGCCATTGACGTATTTACAGTTAGCCGGCCCCGTCTTGCCGTCCAACGTGATACTTTACTGGTAATTCCCTGTTTGGGTAGTAAATGTAAGCCAACAATATAAATCCCGTTTTTATTTAAACTTTTAGCTACATTACGTAAATGTTGAACCGCTTCATTTTCTGTTAATAAATGCCGAAAAGTATCAACAGTACAATACGCGCCATCATACCCGGATGATCTAATATTAAAGTCAACCATGTTTGCTTCAAAGATGTTGGCGTTCAGGTCAAGCCGTTTCAATTTATTCTTGAGATATAAGAGTGCATTCCTGTTCAGGTCGAAACCTGTACATTGATAACCATGACGAACCAATGGCACCAGTAAGCGTCCGGTTCCACATGCAGGTTCCAAAAGCCTTATGTTATTTTTATTAAAAATACGATTAAAAATTCTTTTAAGGAAAGTCAGTTCATCCTGCATCTCATATGAAAATGAGACATCGTAATAAGTAGGCAGGTTATACCAATTTGACATATACTATTCGTATCCAACGCACAATGTGAACAAATTATAAATTACATTAATAGAACTTACTTAACAAAAATATAAATCTATATCTATGGGGCATAAGCTTGAAAGAACTACATTTGCTTGATAATGGTGATTCATTCAGAAAAAATACCTATCGCCTGATTAAGGAATCTGATTTCTTTAAAGGTTTTACTGAAGATGAAATAGATATTCTGGCACGTTGGACCAGAGCCTATTCAGCAGATACTGGCTGTGTTGTGTTAAATGAAGGTGATAAAAGTAACTGCCTCTGTATTATTACCAGAGGGACTATCAATATATTTAAAGGAATGGACCACGATGAACACCTGAAAATCGCTGAGATATCCACGGGTGAATCAATTGGTGAAATGGGTATTATTGATGGCGAACCGTTCTCTGCTTCAGCAATTGCCTCCGAGGATTCGGAAGTCTTACTCATCACGAAGGAAGACTTTGAAGATATTATCGACCAACATCGCGATTTAGGTAATAAACTACTCTGGAAACTGGCCAGGGTTCTAACTGAACGATTAAGACAAACAACGAAACGTCTTGCGGCATTGTTAACAGGAAAAAAATAATTTCTTCAACCTGTCAAATCGGTTACTTTTATCTCAATATTATCTCTATTTACTGTTAACGCTGCCTTGTAATTGGCAGGACTATTAATATCGGTACAAAACCATTTCTCTTTTATTTTTTTAGAAGTAATTATTTCTGAAACAGAACATTTTTTATCTAATGATACTGAAAATTGATCAAGACCGAACGAAACACCTTTCCCAATTGCCTTGGTAAAAGATTCTTTCCTGACCCAAATACGATAAAACAGTTCCAGTTGTTCATTTTCAGCAAGCTTACTATATTGTTCCTTTTCTTGCTGGCTAAAAAAACGGTTCGATAATGAATTATAGTCTGCCTTCGTATTTATTTGTTCAATGTCGACACCCAGTTTATTATTTAACGATATTGCAATTACTGCATAAGCACCGGAGTGTGAAACATTGAATTCAAGGGAATTATTATTATATTGATCTTCTATATATGGTTTGCAATGTTGTGCATAACAAAAATGAATATCCTGAGGACTCTTATTCAAACTTAAAGCAAGAAATTGTCTAAGCAAGGACCGGGTAATAACAAACTGATTACGTTTTGATTCAATTTTTAGTTTTCCTGCCCTGTTACATTCATCAACAGATAAATTTTTAATACAATCCTGATAATCAAAAGAATTAAGTTCCAGCAAGAAAACATGCACGGTGTTTTCAGAAAGAACAGGTATTAGTGTTAAAAATTGCTCTATATTTTTCATCTTAAGGATCAGAAGAAAGTGACTTTTGTAATCGTTGCATCCCCTCTTCAATGCTAACAAGCGGTTGATAATCCAAATCCTGTTTTGCCGCAGACAGGTCGAACCAATGTGAAGTTGATAACTGTCTTGCCACGAACCGTGTCATTATCGGCTCAGTCTTGATATTAAATAAGGTATAAAGTTTTTCCAGAATAAAACCAACTGTATAAGCCAGGTTTTCAGGCACGGTTTTATCAACCGGCGGTAACCGGGCGGCAGCCAGGATTTTATTGATTAAATCGGACATCGTAAGCGGCTCATCATTACTAACAAAATAAACCTTACCGGCACATCTTGCATCCGATTTTAAACAATCTGCAGCAAGTACATGAGCATGAGCAGCATTATCGATATAACAGGAATCGACCTTATTATCTTTAGTACCGACAAGTTTTAATCGCCCTGCTTTGGCACGATTGATTACCCTTGGAATAAGATGCGGATCACCCGGCCCCCAAATCAAATGCGGACGTAATGCAACCGTTTTTAATTCATCACTGTTCGCATTTAATACCAATTGCTCTGCTTCTAATTTGGTTTTTTGATAATGATTAAAACAGTTTTTAGTATAAGGTACTGACTCATTAATTCCTTCTTCATCTGTACCATCAAATATCACGCTTGGTGTACTGGTATAAACCAGATAACTAACATTATTTTTTTTGCAAGCATCAATGACATTTTTTGTCGCTATAACGTTCGACTGATAATAATCCTTGTAATCACCCCAGACTCCGGCCTTGGCGGCAACATGAAAAACAATATCGCATTCTTTTACGGCATTATTAATATCTTCTGCAACACTTAAATCACCTTTAATTGTTTCAACTCCCCATTCTTTTAAAAAAGGGTAATCACCACGTTGTATTGCTTTAACAAAATCATCTCTTGCGAGTAATGCTTTCACTATCGCACTACCCAGAAAACCACCTCCACCAGTTACTAGTGCTTTCATGACAATTCTTCTGTTGCCCACTTTGCCAGTTTCTCACGTCCTATCTTGGCATTGTGACGAATATCAACCGGGAAACCTGTATGGAATAATATATGTTTAATATCTTTTGTAATTTCAAAACTGGATCCTAAAACCAATAACTCTT
This sequence comes from Gammaproteobacteria bacterium, assembly GCA_028281365.1. Lineage (GTDB taxonomy): Bacteria > Pseudomonadota > Gammaproteobacteria > Eutrophobiales > Eutrophobiaceae > JANQJZ01. The sequence goes on from JANQJZ010000011.1 coordinate 20,677, forward strand.
CAACCAGTTCTTTCTTGTTAAATCGTTTATTCTCTGCTTCGACCTCAACACATAACACCGGTATAGTTTCAGAATCGAAATTCACACCAACCAAGGCTGTACGGAAAACAAACGGGTGTGCATTGAATATACCCTCACAACAGATAGTAAATAACGTACCTGTCCTGGTTACAACACGTTGACTCTTGCGTCCACAAAACCAGAGACGGTCTTGCCAATCAAGGTAGCCAATATCGCCCATACGGTGATAAAAACCTTTATCTGTCCTCATTTTTGCCAGGCCAGTAGCTTTATTATTATTAAAATATGATCGTGTTACCTGTGGCCCTTTAACACAGATCTCACCGATCTTGCCGATCGGTAATTCGTACTCATCACTCCAATCGGCTATTGGTTCATCAGTGACCTTGATAATCTTGAGTTCAAGTCCATCGACCAGATGTCCAACACAGACCCCCTTTCCTTCTGCTGTTGCTTTGGCTGTCTCTTTCAAAACTTCACCACTACCGATCGAACTGACTGGTAATGACTCTGTTGCACCGTAGGGTGTATAGATTTGGACATTATTATTCAATAATTTCTTATAACGTTGTAGAACGATCGGAGCAACAGGAGCGCCGGCTGATAAAACACGCTTCAAAGTTGGTAGTGTTACCGTTTTATTTTCTGCCCATTTACCCACGCGATTTAGCAGCGCCGGTGAACCAAACATGATTGTACATTTATATTGGTTAACGGCATCAATGATACGAGCTGGATTAACACTACCCGGTTTAGTAAAGTCCATTTCAGGAATGATTGAAGTCATTCCCAATGCCGGGGCAAATAATGCAAACAGTGGAAATGTCGCAAGATCAATCTCACCAGGTTGAATGGAATAGAGTTTCTTTAGTGCTTCTACCTGGGCAGTAAAATTAGCATGTGTATAAACGGCACCTTTAGGGATGCCGGTACTGCCACTGGTAAACAATATCGCGGCAACGTCTTCAGCCCTGGTTTGCTTATTTTTTCTTGTCGCTTGTTTACCAAGAGATTTTATTTTATTGAGATCTGTTATAAATCGACTCAATAAAAAATTATTCCCTGCCAAAACAACCTTTTTAATCGTTGAACTTGCCCAACCCAGCACAGAACGGGCTATATGTGCTGAGCCAATACCAATAAATGCCTCTGGTTCGGCTTCAGCCAGGCACTTACCCAGATTTTTTATTCCCATACCCGGATCAACGGCAACCAGGATTGCTTCAAGCTTAAATAAGGCAAATACCAGGACAAAGAAATCTAGCCCTGGTTTAACCATAAGTACAGTACGTGTTCCCTTGCTAATGCCGTAAGCCTCTAAACCATTGGCAACTTGATCACTAAGCTCATCGAGTTGCTTGTAGGTATACGCTACATCGTATGAAGGTCCGGATTGTTTTTTCTTCGATTGTTTTACGACAGCATAAGTATTCGGTTGCTTTTGCGCCATGGCGGGCAAATGGGATGCAATATTTGCCGTAATCATAATATTTATTTAATCGGATTATTTTCTAAAAAGGATTTAATAACCGGAATCACTTCGTTACCCGCATCTTCCAGTAAATAATGGCCTGCATCAAACTCATGATATTCTGCGTTCGGTAATCGTCGTTTCCATTCATTTAAAAAATCAGTATCAAAAACAAAATCATTTAGCCCCCAACATATTAATATGGGCAAATTGACAAATTGTTTTAGATTCTTGTCTACATTATCAACAATATCATATGACACATGATCTTTAGCTAAAGGAATATCTTCTACAAAGCGTAGAACCGATAGACGATGCCCCCATTTATCGTAAGGAGCCAGATAAGCCTGTTTAACGTCGCTCGCCATCGGTGCTCGCGTAACACATTGTTTAACTGCACCACGACAAAATGCATTGAATCCCTGAATTAATATTGAACCAAGCAAAGGGGTACGGCTGAGTTTTAACTGCCAGGGTATTTGCTTACCTGCCGGAATATGAAAACCTGCTGTATTTAAGATCACGAGTCGCTTTATCTTTTCCGGATAACGTGTGGCATAGGCCAGGCCAATAATACCTCCCCAATCGTGAACAACTAAAGTCACATCATTATCAACATTTAAACGGGATAACAACATATCAAGATCATCAAGCCGTTGCTGCAAGGTAAATTCATATTCATCATCGCCGGGTTTATCCGACAAGCCCATGCCAATGTGGTCAGGTACAATACAATGGTAACTATCGATTAATGCATTAAAAAGATGACGGTAATAAAAAGACCAACTGGGATTACCGTGAACCATAACAATTGTTTCAGCATGATCTTTTCCCCCTTCAAGATAATGCATCTGCCTGTTATTAATGGGTGCATAACAGGATGATTGGACAGGGTAATCTGGATATTCCATAAACTATTGGTTTTTATATAAAAAAGGTGTATTTAAAGTGGAATAGTTTACTGAATATTCTAATGATCACCAAATCAAGGCTTTTAATTCTCATACATCAATTTTAATACTGTATTAATTACATATTTACTACGCTATTCTACTTAACTTAAGCTTTCTCAATGGGACAAAATTGTTTTATTTTGTCATAAATAAAACTGCCCGCTTTTTTAGAAAAAAATAAACTATTATCAATAATAGCTATGGCAAACACAGAAAACGAAAGCATTAAGCATTCACCTGTTATTCGTGATGAAGTCACGCCAATGCCAGAGGTGAATACCCTGGCTTTTGCTGACGTCATGGCTTGTTTTAAACATGGTCTTTCTGATTTTCGCAAGGCACCCTCGTTCGGTTTATTCATAGGCGGCATTTTCACTATTGGTGGTTTGATTATTATCCAGGCCTTATTTGTCTGGAAACAAAGTTGGATGATTTACCCCGTTATGATTGGTTTTCCATTAATCGCGCCATTTGCAGCTGTTGCCCTCTATGATGTGAGTCGCAGGTTAGACAAAAACCTGCCTTTAAACTGGAATCAAATTTTATCAGTAATATGGGTTCAGTCCGGACTTGAGCTCCGCTGGATGGCCTTTGTGATACTCTTTATATCCTGGATATCGATGTACCAGGTCAGATTACTGCTCGCTTTATTTCTGGGAAATACTGCATTTTCCAACTGGCAAGGTCTCTTTGAAATAATTACAACAACACCTCAAGGATGGTTGTTTATTATTGTCGGTCATATTGTTGGTGGATTTCTTGCAATGGTGTTATTTTCTGTGAGCGTTATATCTTTGCCATTATTACTGGAAAGAGATGCTGACTTTATTACCGCGATGATAACGAGTGTCAAAACAGTATTTCAAAGTCCCTTCGTTATGATTTCATTCGGGATATTTGTATTATTAGCTATCCTGGTTGCTTTTATACCTGCCTTTTTGGGATTACTTTTAGTATTACCGGTTCTTGGCCATACGACATGGCATATCTATAAAAAAGCAGTTGTTTAACTTACCACTCCCATCCTAACATTAAACAGTTAAGACCACTGCCTATACCAAGGAAACCGACCCGATCACCTTTTCTTAAGAATTGTCGTTGTTCAGCTATTGCTGCCGTTAGCGGTACCGATACTGTCCCGATATTGCCAAGGTATTTATAGGTACTGAAATCTTTTTCCGGTGCAATTCCTAATTCTTTTAATATTGTGTCGCGATGTCCTTCACCAACCTGGTGACAGATCACTTTATCTACCTGGTCTCTGGCCCATCCCATCTTGCTCAGGAACGCACCCCAGGTTTTTACACCGAGTTTGGCGCCATGTTTTAACACAGCAACCGAATCGGTCTGCATAATTTCCGAGACAGCATTGGGTAATGAGTCTTTCGGCATGATACTCGCCAATGCCGGCGGTAACTTATCACTGGTCATGACATCTTTCATAACGGACGGAATCACCTCGGGTTCCATCACCTGGTCAATCGCGGCCAATAACTTGTCCGGTGAAAACATCAAGTCTCCAATGGCTTGCGGTGTCATCGTAACCCCCCAGCGACATAGTTTATGATGCTCCGGTGCTGCCTGGTTAACACCGCCTATTAATCGATGGGTTTCCCTGTTATCAAATGAACCGTCGGTTAATAATACCGCCGCTGCACCTGAACCACCGGTTAAGGTTGCCAATGAATTGGTGAACATATCCATGGTTCTTTTGTTCAACATACGTTCGATCATGATCTCGATGATCTCGCGTGATGTTTCGCATGAGACTACCATGCCGGCACGGATCTGTTTCAGTTCAATACGATTTGCAATGTCAATAATGCCATTCATGACACCCAGACAGGCATTTGAAATATCATAGATATTAGCATCGTCACTGACGCCGAGTTGCGCGGCAACGGCACAGGCTGTGGCCGGTTCAAAGTTTTCCCGGCAAACGCCGGTATATATCAGTGCTTCGATATCCCTGGCATCAACATTGGATTGTTCCAATGCCTTACGTGCAGCAACGGCTGCACCATCAGAGAGAATATGGCCTTTCTCCCACCAACGACGTTCACTGATACCCGTTAATGCTTCCAATTGTCCCGGGGCAATGTGCAACGTATCGTACATTGGCATCAGACGTTGTTCTAAATCTTCGGAGGTAACGACTACAGGGGGTAATTCGTAGCCGATGGATTCCATTTGTACGCGGGAATATTTCATACAGGGCGTATTCTAAGGGCAAACTCTTTCATCTGATAGATAATTCTGCCATCGACAGTCAAAAACCCTTCAGCCCTGACAGTTTTGCTCTGATCATCAAGTTCTGTTATGACCGCCTGGATAGTCACTGTATCGTCGCTGGGCAGTATCTGGCCACGGTAGATCCACTGGTGCTCCTGGTTTAGTGCCATACTCTCAAAATAGAATTCACCAACATTCAATTCGTCCTGCCAGCGCCTCCAAGCAAAGACTTTCAATAACTGCTGGAAGGATTCCAGACCTAACGATCCGGGCCAGACCGGGTCCTGATAGAAATGAGCCTTAAAGAACCAGGCATCTGGATTCACCATTGCTTTGCCTTCGATAAAACCGAGGTTATGTGGTCCGCCGTCAGGAACATAGAGAGTGATCTCATCAACCATACGCATCATATCTGCGGGCATTGGTGCCATTGTCGGAAACGAAAATGATTCAGCACGGGATTGTTCTTCTACAGTTGGAACATAGGGCTCCACTTCGCGGATTCCGATTTGATCAGCCAGCGCCTCTTTGGAAAAGAAACCAAAATACGTATCACCTTTATAGACTAATCCCTGGGCAGAGGTTATTTCATAATCAAAGTTCTGAATGATCATGCCGCCGGATTGCGAAACATTGGTAATTTTGACCTTTGTTTTAAGCGTACCGATTTCCGGTGATACATTAATATATTGTATTGCCCTGCCACCAAGGTTGCGGAATGACAGATCAACATCACTGCTTAATGCTGAACCAAGGTAGGCGGCTAACCAGCCACAAGGTTGTAAAGCAACTTCAAGTAATACCGCAAACGGCATGAAGGGCTGGTTATCTTCATTAAAGTACCATTCATCGTTTGGGACATCGTATTCGGCCTCGATTACACCACCGGCATTAAGCACCCACTGTTTGCAATCTTTAATAGAGATTATTTGATCGAGAAATTTATAAGGTGGCCTGGGTAAGCGCGCGATCCTGCGATCGTGATCAAATACTTTATATTTATCACCAAATGCTTCTGATGGATTTCCATTTGCAAAAGCCAGGATTGATTCGTTATCAAAAAGAATTTGTTTTTCCCGGGGCTTGTTTTGCCAACGTGCTTCAAGCTTTTCTTTGCTCAGACCGGTAAGTTGCACCGACATGTTTTTCATCTGCACGATGGCACGATGATCGGCATACATGAGTGCATCAGCCAATACATAAGGAGTGCTGTCCTCTTTATAACCGATCTCTTTTAATGTGATTTCATACTGGACGGTTTTTGTTGTTTCGATAACTTGTCCGCGACACTTGAGTTGACTGGTTTCACCGATAATGGGTTCATAAACAAATTCACCTGCTTCACCAACCCAACCCATGCGTAATAAATAAACACGCAAGGTATGCAAACAACATTCATACATTAACGTGCCGGGCATAACCTTATCATCAACAAAATGACAGGTAAGGAACCAGTCATCAGGATGAATATCGGCTTCACCGGTGATTTGGCCGATACCATAACGACCACCTTTCGGATCGAGATTCAATATACGATGGACCAGGGTCATTAAACCACCTGGCAAACCTACTGCGTTTGTTAATTCTAGGTTTGCAAAGTCATTCCCAAAACAAGTAGCAAGATCACCATTGCGTAAGGTATTAAGTTGATCATCGCTGTAATTTTCCATTTGCATATCAACTAAAGCTTGCCAACCACCGGTTAACTTACCTTCTGCTTTTCGTTTTTCCATATTCGTCAGGACAATACCCTGCCCTGCATCGAGTTCCTGTTGGGTAAAGAAACCGGCACAACCATGCGTCATGGTCAATAAAGGTTGTCCATTGATTGACCCCTCGAAGTTAAATCGAAATAACCAGGTATCACCTTGACGAAAGAAATGATCGATATGGATATCGTAATGAATCGTCTGGCCTTCTGTCGGTAACGGACCATGAAACGTTATACGTGCATCCAGTAAACGATAAACGGCTAAACCTTTGGTTATATGGTCAATACCCAGATAGCCGGATAAAAATAAATCCGCCTGTCCTGCTTCTACGGCGATACACGTAGGGATACGACCAAGATCCAGATACCAGGCACCGGCTAACACATCATGTTCTGTTACCACCCTGCCATTTGTCATGGAATCGGGCTCACCTTCGACCTGCATAATCCGATCAACCAACATCAACGGTTCATCCGGTAAACGCACACGTGTTGGGTGTTGATCGATATCGGCAAACTCTGGTCCTAGCATTTTTCCAATTGAGCCAATCGCAAACTCTAAGCATTGTTCCCTATTAAATCTGCAATCAACTTTCTGTTCAGCAGTATGTACAACTGGTGGAATGGACATTTCCTGTAACTCTGCACCTGTCCCATTTAATAATTGCATTTGCATATTAATAGCCTGCGCCAATGTATCGGTCATACCCTGACTAACACGTAAGAAGGTTTCCTGTGCTTCAGCCTTTGCCTGCTCGGTTACTTGCATTTGATCAATAATCGGTTGAAAGCCACTATTTGCTGCCAGTGGTAATATTGTTTCACTGGATTCTGACTCAACGACCTGACCAGGTTCTTTATTTCTTGCTTGCCTGAGTTGAACAACTTCAGCCTGTTTATCATTCGGTTTTGGCGGGAATGGTACATTAAACGGTTCACCACCTGTTTTTACAGTAATGAAGTTTTTATAGTCTTTATTCTCTTTCTGTTGTTCAGTTTTTAAGCCGGATAGATCTAAAGAAACGCCTTCAACATAAAGCCGTGCTAATAACTGCAATATATTTTCAACACTGTCCTGACCTTTAACACAGATTGCCTTGGCATAGTGTGCCTTGTCATCGAGTATCTGATCGATCATCCTTGAACACGAACCACCTGGCCCCATCTCTATAAACAAACGCACACCATCTTCATAGGCACTATTGACCACCCTCGTGTAATCAAAATGTTGCAGGGCCTGATCTAAAATGGACTCAGCGGCCGTACCCTGAGTTACTTTATATGCACCACCTCGAATTCCACTATAGAATGTCACACCTTCTGGTGGTGTTGTCTCGAAGATATGCAGATCGCGATAGGCCTTTTCTACCGGCTTTGCAACTTCGCAATGCACTGTCGTTACACCGGTCAAGGGATGATATTGCGCGTTTAATTCTTCAACTGCGTTATTTAATTCATCCTGGTCACCACCGATCACACATTCATTCGGTGTATTGATGATCAATAAATAGACATGGGGATAATTTTTTAATACCGATTTTACATCTTCAGCGCTGGTATTAATGACCCCTAGTGCCCATTCTATAGAATCATCAGTTCCCCATGCACGTTGTACTGAAGTGCAAGGCCCTGCGAGTTCTTCAGTAAATAATGTGCTTTGCTGGATACGTTTTAACATTTCATCCCGTGCCGTCCAGGTACGGGTTGAAAAAAAGCCGGCTGTTTCACCCAGGCTATAACCAATAATGGCATCCGGTTTTATTCCAAAACTGCTAACTACATCACTGACGAACGTGCCTAACCAAACCTGGCCAAAGATAACTTCTTCATGACTCAATCCTTTGCCATCATCATTATTCCAGAATCGACCCTTGGCGAATTGCGATGCTAATTTTTCATTTTCCTGATCTAGTTTTTCTAATACATCTGGAAAGGCAACACCCAATTCCTGTCCCATACCCCAAAAATGATTTCCTGATCCCGGATAAACAAAGGCAAGCTTGCCATCTTTAGCTAATGACCCAGTAGAATAAAAACAATGACCATTATGGATATTCTCATTATTATTAATGGCATTAATGGCTTCATTACATGCACTACTTAATTCTTTGGCATTTTTCGCCAGTAATGCTACGCGGTACAGCTCATCTTCATTCGTCTGTACCTCATCGTTAAAAGATAAGGTGCCAAGTTTATCAATAAGCGATTCTTTATCATTTGCAGAGATTGCAAATAGTTTTGTTTGTTCTAATCTTGTTTTAGTTAATGTAGCTGCTTCTTCCAAA
>JANQJZ010000023.1 GCA_028281365.1 Gammaproteobacteria bacterium
GGCTGAAGATTCACCACATGAGTTTAGTGCCAATGTCGCGCTTACAACCAATTACATGTATCGCGGTATTACTCACACCAGTTCACAACCTGCAATACAAGGCGGATCTGATTATGGACATAGTACCGGGTTTTACGCCGGTGTCTGGGCATCAAGCCTGGAGTTTGGTGCAGGTGATGATGATACGACCATTGAGATTGATTACTACGGCGGTATTGCAGGCGAACTAAGTAATGGTATCTCATGGGATCTGGGCGGGTTGTATTATCAATATCCCGGAACTGAAGCCGATGCTGCGGGGGATTTTGATTTCTTCGAAGTATATGGAAGTCTGGGTTATACCTTTAGCGGTGTTCCGCTTGAACCTTCGATAGGAACTTTCCTGGCTTATTCTCCTGACTTTTTTGGTGAAACCGGGGATGCATTTTATGTCACCGGTGAATTAGGTCTTAGTTTACCAATGGGATTTGGCTTGTCATTTCTCTATGGTAACCAGAGTATTGATAAAGGCACAGATTATGATCATATCGTTGTTGGATTAAATAAGGACCTTAGCATCTTTAATTTTGATGTTTCTTATTATGATGGTCTTGATGATGCTGATTGTAATGAAGAACTGTGTGATGCCGTTGTCTTTACAGTATCAAGTAGTTTCTAGAAACATTTACTAATTTAATTTTAATCCCTTTCCTGTTCGTCCTGTGTAAGCAGGAAAGGGATCTATCGGAGAATAAATATGAAATTGGTAACAGCGATTATTAAACCCTTCAAGCTTGATGATGCAAGGGAAGCATTATCTGAAATTGGAGTTCAGGGTATGACCGTAACAGAAACAAAAGGATTTGGTCGGCAGAAAGGTCATACGGAATTATATCGTGGTGCAGAATATGTAGTGGATTTTCTGCCCAAGGTAAAACTTGAAGTAGCAGTAGCGGATGACAAGTTGGAAGCAGTCATAACTGCGATCTCGAAAGCAACAAGCACCGGCAAGATTGGTGATGGCAAAATTTTTGTGCTTGGACTTGAACAAGTCGTACGTATTCGTACTGGTGAAACGGGCGATGAAGCCCTTTAAGAGTAATTAATTTTTAATCTATCAAAGTATTAGTACTGGAGAATAACGATGGAAAATCAAATTTTTGAATTACAGTACGCCATGGATACGTTTTATTTTCTTGTTTGTGGTGCACTGGTTATGTGGATGGCAGCAGGTTTTGCCATGTTGGAAGCAGGCCTGGTTCGTTCGAAGAATACAACAGAAATCCTGACCAAGAATGTTGCATTATTTGCAGTTGCTTGCACGATGTACATGATTTGTGGATATAACTTTATGTATGGTGGAGGCCTGTTCTTATCGGGAGTTGAAACTGTAGGAAACCTGGATGTCGAGGCCGCACTCGCTGCTTCTGCTGAAAATGGTTTTGATGGTGATTCAGTTTATTCCGGTGCCTCTGATTTCTTCTTTCAGGTTGTATTCGTTGCAACTGCGATGTCAATTGTCTCAGGTGCAGTTGCTGAGCGAATGAAACTTTGGGCATTTATTCTTTTCGCTGTTGTTATGACAGGCTTAATCTATCCAATGGAAGGTGGTTGGACCTGGGGTGGAAACTCTGTCTTCGGTTTATATGAACTAAGTTATAGCGATTATGCAGGGTCAGGTATCGTGCATATGGCTGGTGCAGCGGCTGCATTAGCGGGAGTTATACTTCTGGGACCAAGAAAAGGTAAATATACGAAAGATGGAAAGATACGGGCAATTCCAGGTGCAAACTTACCATTGGCTACATTAGGTACATTTATTCTATGGATGGGATGGTTTGGTTTTAATGGTGGTTCAACATTGAAGTTAGGAGGAATCGCTGTAGCTAACGAAGTCGCGTATGTTTTCCTGAATACCAATGCAGCAGCAGCAGGTGGTTTGATTGCTGCCCTAATCGTAGCACGTTTAATGTTTGGAAAAGCTGATTTAACGATGGCGCTTAACGGTGCACTAGCAGGCCTGGTTGCGATTACTGCAGAGCCTGCAGATCCAACTGCATTACAAGCGACTTTAATTGGTGCAGCCGGTGGCGCATTGGTTGTATTTAGTATTATCACGATGGATAAATTAAAAATCGATGATCCTGTTGGTGCGATTTCAGTTCATGGTGTTGTCGGTATTTGGGGTATCTTTGCCGTATTAATTACTGATGCCGATGCAACCTTTGGCGGACAATTGGTTGGTATGTTAACTATCTTTGTCTGGGTCTTCGCTGTGAGTTTTATAACCTGGTTAATCATTAAAACCATTATGGGGATCAGGGTTAGTGAAGAAGAAGAGATGGAAGGTGTTGATATCAGTGAATGTGGTCAGGAGGCCTATCCGGAATTCACGGCTTCATCCGGCATGTCTACTACTTAAAAACTGATAAGATAATTTGTTCATTACACGGGCGCATCAGCGCCCGTTTTTATGTGCAAGGATGCACTGTATGCCGCGAGAGGACAGGAAGTCCGAAGCGGCGATGTACAGGACGTACTTATGCCGCGAGCGCATGGATGCGCAAGAGCTGCGATGTACAGGACGTACTTATGCAGTGGGTGCATGGATGCGCAGCCTGCCCTTGGGTGCACATTTTCGAGACAGATTCGAGGAAGCTGTTACGATTGCCCTGGAGCGGCGCAATCCGATTAAATATGAAATATATTGGTGCATAGTTATGTTTATTGCACTTATAAAGTGCAAATTTATGCCTGAAATTAATGCATAGAGACCTCCAATAGTTCTTAAGCTCTTGTCAATCCTGATAAAAATTAGTTTGGCACAATAACTGCTCTTATGAATGCACCAAATTGTAATTGTTGATAGTCTTATTAGCCCAAAATAAACGCCAAACTAACGAAAAATATTTAAGGGGATTTACCATGAAAATGATTGCTGCGGTTATTAAGCCTTTCAAACTCGATGATGTTCGTGAGGCTTTATCAGAAATAGGTATTCAGGGCATGACGGTGACTGAAACAATGGGATTTGGCAGACAAAAAGGTCATACCGAATTATATCGAGGGGCTGAATACGTCGTTGATTTTCTACCAAAGATTAAGGTCGAAGTTGCTGTTAACGATGACAAGGTTGATGACGTTATAGATGCTATCTCGAAATCTGCGAACACTGGAAAAATTGGTGATGGAAAAATATTTGTACTCAATCTTGAACAAGTTGTCAGGATCCGTACGGGTGAAACCGGTGGCGAAGCGTTGTAAAGAATATTAAAAATTTACTGATATTAATTTTATGCAGGCAATAAAAATGGGGGAGATTCAATGAGTCGTTTATTAATTCTATTAGTTACATTAATCCCGAGTATTAGTTATGCCGATGAATTAAACGGTGCAGATACAGCATGGATTTTAACTTCAACGGCTCTGGTCTTGTTTATGACTTTACCCGGTCTTGCATTGTTTTATTCAGGATTAGTACGAGCCAAGAATGTCTTATCAGTATTAATGCAATGTTTTGCTATTGCATGTTTGATGTCCATTTTATGGATGGTTGGTGTCTATGGTCTGGCATTCGGAGATGGTGGTTCGATTAACAAGATTGTGGGTTTAGGAAATTTTCTGTTATCTGATATGGCGCTTGATAACCTGAGTGGCACGATTCCGGAGACCGTCTTTTTTATGTTCCAAATGACATTTGCAATTATTACTCCTGCACTGATTGTTGGTGGATTTGCTGAAAGAATGAAGTTCTCTGCTGTTCTTTGGTTCAGCACACTTTGGTTGATACTTGTTTATGCACCTGTATGCCATTGGGTATGGGGTGGTGGTTGGTTAGGCGACCTTGGATTTATGGACTTTGCTGGTGGGACGGTAGTACATATTAATGCTGGTGTTGCAGCGATTGTTGCAGCGATAGTTTTGGGCAACAGAAAAGGATTTCCGGATACGCATATGCCGCCGCATAACATGACAATTACGGTAACAGGTGCTTCGATGTTGTGGGTAGGCTGGTTTGGTTTTAATGCAGGTAGTGCATTAGCCGCAGATGGAAATGCAGGTATGGCCATGGCGGTTACACATATTTCTGCAGCTGCCGGTTCATTGGCCTGGATGGTTTGTGAGTGGGTTAAATATGGTAAACCAAGTGTGCTGGGTATTGTTACCGGTATGGTCGCTGGTTTAGGTACTATTACACCTGCTTCAGGTTATGTTGGACCAATGGGCGGATTAATCATCGGGTTTTCAGCCGGTATCGTATGTTATTTTGCAACTCAATATATTAAACGTTCATTAAAGATTGACGATTCTCTTGATGTTTTTCCTGTGCATGGCGTTGGTGGTGCTTTGGGTACGCTTCTTACTGCAGTATTTGCAGCAGAGTCTATGGGCGGATTAGGACTGGAAGCATCTATAGGTTCCCAGTTTGTTACGCAGGCCATCGGTGTTGTTGCAACAATAGTTTGGTGTGGTGTTATTTCATTTGTAATCTTGAAAGTTTTGGATAATGTATTGGGGTTACGTGTAGACGAAGAACAGGAAACGGAAGGCTTGGATCTCGTTCTTCATAATGAGCGAGGATACTATATCTAAAATAGTTTCTTTATTACTTATGATTAAAAAAGGCCCGCCTAAGCAAGGGCCTTTTTTATTTCTGTTTAAAAAATCATCGTCTCCGCTTACAATTAGCAGTTCGGTTTAAATAATTTAAAAATTCTGTAAGGAAGAGCGCTAAATGGCTGATCTTGTTGATAAAAATATACTAAAAGCATTTGTTCCGCCAAGTGCACTTAACGCTGAAAACTTTCAGGAATTGGCTGGAAAAACTTACGTAGAAGAGGTTGCTGCAGGTAAACCAATATTTAAAGAGGGCGATAATGATAGACAGTCGGTCTATCTTGTCGATGGACAGGCGGAACTCAAGTCAAGCGGCGGTGATGTCAAGGTCGTCATGTCCGGTTCAGACATAGCCAAACATCCATTGGCTAATCAGCAACCTCGAAAATACACTGCAATTGCAAAAGTTGATTCGCAGGTTATTCGTATTGATAGCGATTTACTGGATATCCTGTTGACCTGGGACCAGATGTCAGGCATCGAAGTTGGAGAAATCCAGGTTGAAGAAGAAGAGGAGGTTGCCGATGATGATGGAGACTGGATGACCCGAATCCTGCAATCGAAGGCATTCTTACAGGTTCCCCCTGCAAACATTCAACAATTGTTTATGCGCGTTCAGGAAGTACCGGCAAAGACCGGTGATGCCATAATCAAGCAAGGTGACGATGGTGATTACTATTACATTATTAAACATGGTAAATGTAAGGTAACACGTAATTCAAAAACCGGTTCGGAATTAACATTGGCTACATTGGGTGACGGAGATGCCTTTGGTGAAGAAGCATTACTTTCTGAAACAAAACGAAATGCAAACATTATAATGACGACTGATGGTTCGTTAATGCGTTTATCAAAGGAAGATTTTAATGAACTTTTGAAAGAGCCGATGTTGAGTTGGGTAACCAATGAAGAAGCTGATTCAATGGTTAAGGATGAAGGGGCAGTCTGGATTGATGTTCGTCTGGAAAGTGAACATAAGAATTCAGGGATAGAAGGTAGCGTTAACATTCCTATATTTATGTTGCGGTTAAAAGCGCAAACACTTGATCCTGATAAAAAGTATATACTTTATTGTGATAGTGGTCGTCGAAGTTCAGCATGTGCCTTTCTATTGAGCGAAAGAGGTTTACAGGTATATTGCCTTAAGGGTGGACTGGTAGAACGATCTGACAGTTAATTATTTTTCTAAAATCATTTTATCTTAATAACTGAAGCGTGAGCGTAGATTTTGATCTTGATTCTTCAACTTTAAACTATGCCGTATTTGGTAACCCTGTAGAACATAGTAAATCACCTCAAATCCATTCGTTATTTGCTGAACAGGCAGGCATAAATCTGGTTTATCAGGCTATTGAGGTTCCTGAAAATAATTTTCAGGATTATCTGGATTCTTTCTTTATACAATCTGGTAAAGGGCTTAATGTTACCGTCCCCTTTAAAGAGGAAGCTTATTCAATTTGTGATGTTTTAACAGAACGTGCAGAGCAGGCTGCATCAGTTAATACAATCTGGATGAATAATAATCAGATTTATGGTGATACAACGGATGGACAGGGTTTGATAAATGATTTAAAGAATAATCATCAATTAAACTTAAATGGTAAACAAATTCTTGTTCTTGGTGCAGGAGGATCTGTTAAAGCGATATTGCCACCATTGGTCCAGCAAAATCCGGCACAAATTGTAATTGCAAATAGAACAATTGATCGTGCAGAAAGACTGGTTGAAAAATTTTCAGGAAATACAAGCATTGAAGCAGTTTCATATAATAATCTTTCTGAAAATAAATTTGATGTTTTAATAAATGGCACTTCATTAAGCCTTGCAGGAAAATTGCCGCCAATCCCGAATAATATTCTTAAAGAACATGCCTGTTGTTATGACCTGATGTATTCCAGTGAACCAACTGTTTTTATGCGTTGGGCAAAAGAACAGGGTGCTGCCAAAATACTGGATGGCCTAGGAATGCTGGTAGAGCAGGCTGCAGAAGGCTTTTTTATCTGGCATGGGGTAAAACCGGAAACTGCCCCGGTACTTAATGCGCTCAGGACCTGATTGATATTTTTATAATCCGTGTAACTTGTCCATTACATCCGGCAACCAGGTAACCAATTGAGGTATAGAAATTAAAACGATAATAGCAATTATTTGCAGTAAGACGAACGGGATAATTCCTGAATAGATGTCTTGTATTTTAACTCCATCAGGTGCTACCGCTTTTAAATAAAATAATGAAAATCCAAATGGTGGTGTTAAAAATGATGTTTGCAGATTAATTGCAATTAGCACTGCAAACCAAAGCAAATCGATATTAAATTGTATAGCGATTGGTGCCAATATCGGAATAACGATAAAACAGATTTGTAGAAAGTCGAGAAAGAAACCAAGTATAAAAATCAGCAACATACTAATAAGCAAAAATCCCCACATACCACCTGGTAAATTTGACATGGCATTTAGTACTAATTGATCCCCTCCCATACCGGTAAAAACCTGACCGAAGGCTGTAGCCCCTATCAATATCATAAATACCATGCTGGTTAGTTTTGTTGTCTGCCTTACTGAATCCTTTAGATTTTCCAGAGTCAGTTTTTTATGTAACGCAGCAAGTATTAATGCACCAATTGCACCCACTGCAGCAGACTCTGTCGGGGATGCTATACCAAGGAAAATAGAACCAAGCACTGCAAGAATCAAAGCCAGTGGAGGGACTAATGTTAAGAGTACATGTTTAATATTTGTTTCATTGCTGTTGTTGCTGATCGAGGGTGCAACATCAGGTCTTTGCCATGCAAAGATTAAAATATAAAACATAAACAAAAGTACAAGTATCGTGCCGGGGATTATCGCACCCATGAATAAGCGTCCAATGGGAACACCCATTTGGTCGCCTAAAAGAATCAGGATAATACTGGGCGGGATTATTTGACCTAAAGTTCCTGATGCAGCAATAGTTCCGGTTGCCAACGGTATGGAATAATTATGTTTGAGCATTGTCGGTAACGCGATTATTCCCATGGTAACGACAGTTGCTCCTACTACACCTGTAGTGGCAGCCAACATTGCGCCAACAATAACAATTGATAAGGCAAGACCACCATTGAGTTTTCCGCAAAGTTTACCCATGGTTTCCAGCAGGTCTTCAGCTAATCCGGAACGATCAAGTACAACACCCATAAAGACAAATAAAGGGACTGCAAGTAAGGTAAAATTGGTCATAATTCCCCAAATTTTCAGGGGAAGTAAAATAAAAAAATCAAAACCGAGAAACAGCCCACCGTAAATAAGCGCTACGGCACCTAATGTAAAGGCGACGGGGTAGCCCAATAGTAAAAATACCATCAAGGTTAGAAACATAAGAATGACCCAAATTGTCATTGCTTATTACCAAGTGCGATCGATGTCTTTTTAATGGTTTCTGCAACGCCTTGCAGCATAAGTAAACAAAACCCGAGCGGGATCATGCTTTTTATTAACCATCTTGCGGGTAATCCACCCGGATCGGGTGAGGCTTCGTTATGAATAAAGGCCTGGGAAACAAATGGCCAGGAACTGATTATGATGAGTAAGCAAAATGGCAATAAAACCAATAATGATCCGAGCGCATCAATCCACGCCCGGTGTTTCTCGTTTAATAGATGACTTCGATACAGGATATCAAGCCTGACATGTTCATCATGTTTAAGGGTATAAGCTGCGCCGAGCAAAAATATAATCGAAAACAGGTGCCATTCAAGTTCTTGTATGGCGATAGAGCCGCTACTGAAGACATAGCGCATAAATACGTCATAACCTACCAGGATGACGAGTACTAAAACTAACCAGGATATTAGTTTGCCAATGTGCTCGGTAATGTTATCGATGTTATTGCTAATACTCTCTAGCGATATTTTCAACGTGGTTCCAGGGTGTGTGGTTTTAAAAAGAGGCTAGAGTATAAATCATTGGCTATGAAAAACTGAATAGGTATGTAATCGCTTACTTTAGTGTTACTTACTGCTCAGGTAGTGTCTTTATACACAGCGTTTTGAATATATAAGAATTGCTGCCGTCGATAAATCAGTGGTCGTTCTGTATGTCAATAAGTGTGTTTTATCTTATTGAATTTTAAGAAAAAATTACACCTGCATCGAAAACTTAAATTAGACTAATTCTATACAGTCAAACTATGCTAATAATCTGGCATAAAAATGATACACAGAGTTATCCACAGGCTTATAACTGTCTGTTTTTTAATTGATGATAGAGATTTGCGAGTTTCACATAGTCAGAAATTGACAGGGTTTCAGGACGTTTTTCTGGCGCAATGCCGGCATCATTTATCCTCTCCTCATCAAGGTAATTTTTTAAGGCATTTCGTATGGTTTTACGCCTCTGGGAAAATGCCGCTTTAACGATAGCCGAAAAACACTCGACGTTTAAAATCGGATATCTAGGTGAAGTTAACGGCATTAGTCTTACGATAGCTGAATCAATTTTAGGTGCAGGTTTGAAAGCGCCTGGTTTAATAATAAACAGTTGTTCTACATCGAAGTGTAACTGCAGCATGATAGTTAATCGTCCATATTGTTTATTACCTGGTTTTGCACAGATTCTTTCTACAACTTCTTTTTGCAGCATGAAAATCATATCTTCAATGTACGAGGAAAATTCCAACAGGTGGAATAAAAGTGGTGTACTGATGTTATAAGGCAAATTACCGACAATTCGTAACTGCTTAAGATTAAATTTACTGAAATCCAGATTTAATGCGTCAGCCTGGTGAATAAATAGATGTTTTGGATGCCCAAGTGCTTCAGCAAGGTTATTGGCTAATTGCCGATCAATTTCAATAACATGAAGTTGCTTAACATTATTAAGCAAAGGTTTTGTTAATGCGCCTTTGCCAGGCCCGATTTCAATAATGTTATCGGATGGTTTTGGGTTAATGACATCAATAATACGTTGAATGATTGATGGATCGTGCAGGAAATTCTGACCAAAACGTTTTTTGGGACGATCATCATGTGTGTTCATTAAACTGTTACTGCATTATCAATATTTCTATTTGATAAATTTTGATTCCCTTTTTTTGCTAAATTAGCTGCCATATCAACTGCTGCCATTAAGCTATCAATGTGTGCCTTTCCCGTGCCAGCGAGATCTAATGCTGTTCCATGATCGACAGAAGTTCGAATTATTGGCAGTCCAAGCGTAATATTTACTGCTTCTCCGAAACCAAGGGCTTTGAGTACCGGCAAACCCTGATCGTGATACATACAGATAAATACATCATATTGATCTATTTGTTCAGGTCTGAATGCAGTATCAGCAGGTATTGGCCCAACGACATTGTGTCCGTCACTATTAAATTTATTTATAACCGGTTTAATAATCAGTTCTTCTTCTTTTCCAAGATGTCCATTTTCTCCGGCATGAGGGTTTAACCCACATACAGCAATTCTGGGTTTGTTTATACCAAATCGATTTATAAAATCATTATGAACAATTCGTAATACTTTATTAAGTTTGTCTGCGGTAATGGCAGCTGGAACCTCTTTTACAGGTAAATGCGTGGTGACAAGTGCTACTTTAAGTCGAGGGCAGCTTAATAACATCACAGGGTATTTAGCACCACATTTTTCAGCCAGGTATTCTGTATGACCGGTAAAACTGATGCCGGCATCATTTATAACGGATTTTTGTATAGGAGTTGTAACTATTGCAGCATAATTCCCGGTAAGACATTGGTGACATGCAATATCCAGCATTTCCAGGATGTAATTTGCGTTATTGGTATCAGGTATTCCGGCGGTGACTTTTGTTTTCAACTTCAAGTCAATAATCTTTAGATCACTGTTAGAAGGTTTTTTGCCATTTTTAAACTCGTCAATATTAAACAAACTGGTAGGAATGGATAATTGATTAGCACGTTGTGTTAACAAGTCAGCATCAGCAATAACAGTAATATCGTACTTATGATTAACTTGATTAAGTTGAATAACCAGATCCGGTCCAATGCCGGCAGGTTCTCCAGAAGTTACCAGAATTTTGGGTTTATCCGGATCAGATATCATCTAGGCGATATTCGACATAAGCTTCGTCACGAAGACGTCGGGTCCAATTTTGCATAGCTTCGTTCAATTTTCTGTTTCTTATTGCAGCCCTGGCCTTGGCACGTTTTACAGATTCAGTATTATCATATTGTCGGCGATCAAGCACTTGAACGATATGCCAGCCAAAATTTGTCTTAAAGGGTTCACTGATTTCACCTGGTCCCAGTTTTTCCATTGTACGTTCGAATTCAGGTACGAATTGTCCAGGCGTGCTCCAGCCTAATTCTCCACCATTTGCTGCGCTCACAGTATCATCCGAGTTTCCTTTAGCAAGTAATGCAAAGTCATCACCGTTATCCAGCCTTAATTTTAATTGAAGTATTTTTTCGTGCGCCTGTTCGAGTGTTGTTAATTGATCTGCTTTAATAAGGATATGTCTGGCAAGGGTTTGTTCAACTATATTTTGTTCATCGCTCTTTACATCAGTAATTTTTATAATATGAAAACCACTTGGACTCTGTATCGGTTCACTGATATCACCTTTAGCCATTTCCGGTATATAGTCGGCAAACAAACTTGGAACATCATCAGTTTTGCGCCAACCCAGATCACCACCATTTTTTGCATTGCCTCCGTCTGATACGGTTTTTGCAGTCTCGGCAAAATCACCACCTGCCAATAAATCTTCACGAACCTGGTTTGCGAGCAACTTAACCTGTTCAATTTCCTCATTTGTTGCTGCTTGTGGGAGAGACAATAGTATATGCGACAATCGTATCTCAGCTTGAAATGTTCCCTGAAATTCCTGATTGGCCAAAAAGTTATCTATTTCTTTTTCAGTAACGATAATCCGGTTTTCTACCTGTCGCTTTCTTAATTGAGTTAAAGTAATTTCGTTGCGAATATCCTCCCGAAATTTTTCATAGCTATAACCATCGCTTTCGAGTATTTCCCGGAATTGTGATAAAGACACCTGGTTTTCAGCAGCAATGTTACTAATTGTCCTGTTAAGAAGTTCATCATTAACCTTGATGCCTGATTGTGCAGCGAGTTGCAATTGAATTCTGTTTTGTATCAATCGATCCAGAACCTGACGTTCCAGAATCGATGGTGGTGGCAACTGGGCACCTTGTTGCTGTATCTGTCCGCGAACAGTACGAATCTGTGCTTCCAGTTCGCTAAGCATGATGACGTCTTCATTAACTACCGCAATAATGCGATCTAGCGGTACATAGCCAAATACAGGTGTTTGAATGACAAATAAACCGAGTAACCCCGATATAAAAAATCGGGGCCCTGTTTTAAAAATACTAAAATTCACGTTGGTAACCGGGGATTTGCTGTTCCAGAAAGTCTACAGTTTTTTTGCCTATTCCTGCCAGTCCTTTTAATTCAATTTGCAGGAAAACGCCGGTTTCAAAATCGCCATCGATGTCTGTCAGGAAGCGCCTTGCAATTGCTCTTATACCCCAGCAACAACTCTCGTATTCAATACCGCCAAATATTTCCAGAGATCGTCCTTCAGGTACCGCATAGTTCCATCGACCGACGGCACTCCAGTTTTGGCTGAGAGGCCAATGAAATGAAATGTCGCTTTGTTCAATATCTGTCGAATCTCTTCTAACACGATATGCGAGATTTAGTACTTTCCCGGGAGCTGGATTATAAGTTGCCCGGGCAGTGAGTTTTTCTGTACTGTTACCAATATTAGGATCGATTATAGCGTCACCGCCCAGATTCCAATGTTTAAATACTTTTGTGTTAAAGGCCGCAATAAAGGCTGAACTGTCTTCATCACGTGGACCTTCATCAGGTAATGACACTTTTCGATCCTGAAAATAAAGAATCTGGCCGAGACTGATGCTTCCCAAATCATGCCCTGTATTTTGATTTATTAAATGAGATGTTACGGCAAAGGTGATCTGGTTTGCATCACCAAATCGATCACCTCCGCTGAATCGATTTTCCCTGAACAATGTGTCAAAAGAGTTGGTTAACAAACCGGTATCAAATACAGGTAAGTCGTCCTGGTTCTCATTTGGGACATAGAGATAAAAGATACGTGGTTCCAGTGTTTGAATAAAAGGTGTATTGAAAAGAGTCGTTTCCCTCTCAAGAAAAATACCACCATCCAGGCTAAAGACAGGTAATAAACGATCCGGGGTATTATCACTAAACGTTGCAGAATCATTTAGCTGGTAATGTGCATAATCCAGACCAAGCTTGGGTTCCAGATAAGTTGCAGTAGTTCGCATTGGAAAGCTTACATGAGGTTGTAGATTCAAACGAATTCCATTGACATTATCGGTAAAGGCAACATTATCCCCGCGAGAGAAATTAACGACCTCGGTACCCAGGCCATAATTAATGCTTCCATAATTTCTGGGTGAAGTGTAATTAAACAAAAATTGAGGTAATCGCTTATAAGGGCGAGAAGTCACGGCGATACTTCTGTCCACAGTTTGATAATCCTGGACTCGTGTGATCATATTCCAGTTTTGGCCGCTATAGGATAGATCTGCACGCCGGTCAAGGTAGCGGGTACTGGTGGTACTCAGTTGGCTACCAAAGTCTTCAAAATAAAACCGGTCGGATACCCGGTTGTAAGTAAGAAAGAGGTTACCAGTATCAAAGAACTTCTGGTGGTGTTTAAAACCAATAGAGTTCCTATCATCATCATTTCGTTCATTATCACTTGGTAAATATTCAAGGTTTATTTCACCGGCAGCATTAGAAAACAGATAGCGAAATTCTCCCATTGCCATAACCCCGCTATCTGTTAATAGACGTGGTGTAAAGGTCGCATCCATGTTCGGGCTGATATTCCAGTAAAATGGTGTACGTAATTCAAACCCGTGACGGTTTGTATTGCCATAACCCGGCGCCAGAAAACCTGTTTTGCGCTCGTTGCTAAGCGGGAAAGACATGTAAGGAGAGTAAAAGACGGGGATATTTTTAATTTTCAAGACTACATTGCGTGCAGTTCCCCAATTATTTTCGTGATCCAGGGCTATTTTGCTGGCTGAAAATTTCCAAAAATTATCATCAGGATCGCAGGTAGTGTATTTAACCCTGTCCATTTCCGTTCGGGTGCCAATATCCAACACCAGTTTTTCAGCACTGCCTCTGCCTCGACTATCAAACAATGTGTAATTCGCATTTTCGAATTCACCGATACCATTATCAAATTGTAGAAATGCCTCGGTACTGTTGAGGAAAACTGTCTCATCCCAGTAATTCACATTACCATCAAGATCAGCAGTATCATTAGGTTGATCAAATTGTATGTAATCGGCCGTGACTTGTTGGGTATTGCGGGTAATCTCGGCGTTTCCCGTCAATGTGGATATACCTTCTTCCACCAGATCGGCTTCATCAGCAGCCAGGTGTATATCGTCCGTGCCCAGGACAGCATCCACCACGGGTCTTTCAGGCACATCTAATGCATTTGGACACAGGAGGGACGTATAGTCACCGCCGAGCTCAGCGGAAAACACTGTGACACAATATATCAGGCCGCCCCATAATATGGTTAGACACTTCAGAACAAGCTTCATCCCTAATCCGGTTATTTATAATTATTGGATATTTGAGGTGACTAAAATCGCATAGAATGCGTTTATCTTCAAATTTTTATGCAATATTATTGTCTAACGTTATGTATATTCAGCTTTTAGCTAATTTTGTCGGTAACCCAGGTGTATTGTCTCTATGAGAATTTTATTTATAACGGGCATTTCAGTCATAATCATCGCTCTGTTATTTTGGACACGCCCTGACACCTACGCCGAACTTCGTGAACTACCCCCACCGACAGTCAATATCGACAAGGTGAATCTGATAGATATCCAGCCTGTGACACAAGTTACTGGAAAATTGCAGCCGACACGTAAGGCGAGCCTGCATTTTCAGGTTTCCGGGCAAATCAATGAACGACTGGTTGAAGCGGGTCAATACGTTAAGGCAAACAGTGTATTGTTACGTATAGAAGATGGAGACTTTATTGATGTTGTCGAAGAATCCAGGGCCTTATTGAAAACAGAACAAAATGCGATAGACCGGGATTCTAAATTACTTGAACTAATGGCCAAGGAACGTCAACTACAGGAACAGGAAGTCCAGCGCTTAAAACGATTGGGACAGGAGTCCTTGTCTTCCAAATCTAATTATGATCAAGCCTTACAGGAGTTATACCGTCAACAGGCTGAAGAAGCACGATTAAAACATAGTGTTGATTCAGCACGATCACGATTAATGATTGAACAGGCAAAACTGAATAAAGCTGAACGAAACCTTAAACGTACAAGGTTACTTGCACCTTTTGATGGTACGGTAAATATAATTCATGTTGAACTGGGTGATTATGTTTCTCCTGGAGAATCAGCTCTGGAAATTGTCCAAATCGATAAGCTTGATTTAAATTTGGAAGTAACGGGTTCAACCGCATCTGAATTAAACCTGGGACAAAAAATACAAGTTGACACAAATAATGATCAACGCGAGGGTAAAATAATTGCGCTTGCAGTTGACCCTGATCCGCAAACGAATACGCATTCACTAAAAATCAGAATACCATCTGAAAATCTTTTTGCAGGGCAATTAGCTGTTGCACATTTACCTGGACAATATTACAAAGGTGTAAATGTTGTGCCGATAAGCGCAATTCTGTATGAAGATGGTCAGTCATTCGTTTTTGAACTGGTTGATGACCATGTAATAAGAAAGCAAATCACATTAATCGAACGCTACAATGATCTTCATATTATCGAAGGCGTTGAACCAGACAGTACAATTGTTAGCAGGGATGTATCCAGTTTGGCCGATGGCCAGACTGTCGTGACAAATTAATAAAATAATTTAGTTTAATTTCAACTACAGTCTTCTATGACGATAATAAATTTTTCATTAAAAAACCCATTACTCGTCAATCTTAGTCTTATCATTATTTTGGTAATGGGTATCCTCGCATGGAAAGGATTACCACAGGAAATTTTTCCGGTTGTTGATCTGGATATGATCAGTATTAAAACTGAATTTGAAGGAGCTTCACCGGTAGAAGTTGAACAGCAGGTTACTATTCCAATTGAAGAGGAATTTGAAGACAGTCAGGACATTGATTATATTGCCTCGTCCAGTAAAGAAGGCCTTTCCAGTATCTATATAAAATTAAAACCTGGTGCAAAGGTTGATGACTTTATACGCGATACCAGAACACTACTTGATCGTGTCGATGATCTTCCGGATACAGCAGAAGAACCCGAGTTAAATCGAATTCGAACTCGCTTTCCTGTCATCACGCTAACGTTATATGGAAATCTTTCCAAGGCTGAATTGTATGAATACTCGGAAAAAGCCCGTCGACGTATGCAACAAATTGAGGGTGTAGCAAGTGTTGGTATGGCAGGTGAACGTGATTGGGAAATCTGGGTAGAGATCAACCCGCATGAACTTGCGGCTCTTAATATTCCGTTACAATTAGTTAACTCTGCATTAAGGAATAATTTGGTTGATCAACCTGGCGGATCAATTAAATCAAATGAAGGGGATATCCGCTTAAGGGGAAAAGGCGTTAGGCCCGAGCCGGAAGACATAGAAGGTATTGTCCTGCGTACTAACGCAAATGGAGGGGAGTTACGTTTGGGTGATGTGGCCCGGGTCGTTCGACGTTTTGAAGAACCTGAAACATATGCAAGGTTCAATGGTAAACCTTCAATTAACCTAACAGTAACCAAAACAGCGGATGCTTCGACGATTAGAATTTCTAAACAAATCAGGGAATTTGCAGATGAACTAAGTAAGGAACTGCCCGATAGTATTAGTGCGGGCTATCACACTGACATGTCCGTCTATGTCAAAACACGTTTAAACCTGGTGAAATCTTCCGGTTTAATAGGTTTGGTTTTGGTTTTATTTTCGTTATATCTGTTATTAAATTTTCGAGTTGCCGCTATAACGGCGTTTGGTATTCCGGTCTCTTTCCTGTTTGCGATTATTCTGCTTTATTACTTTGACTATACGATCAATATGATTTCCTTGTTTGCATTCCTGATTGTATTGGGAATGATTGTTGATGATGCCATTATCGTTACGGAGAACGTCTATCGTCATATAGAAGGTGGTATGCAAGCAATGAATGCAGCTGCATTAGGTGCACGGGAAGTCTTCTGGCCAGTAGTCGTCTCGACGCTAACTACAATAGCTGCATTCTTACCCATGTTTGCTATTGGCGGTATCCTGGGAGAATTCATCAAGGTCATCCCAGTGGTTGTTTGTTGTGCGCTGATGGGATCGCTGATTGAAGCGTTTGTTGTATTACCTTCACACGCGGGCCATATACTCAAACCGGAAAAGCAGAAACCACGTATCGACTGGAAAAAAATACTCGATAAATACGGGCAACTCTTACATTGGTCAATATTAAACCGTTATTTTGTGGCAATTTTAAGTATCTGTGTTTTGGCCATTAGCTTAACGTATGCGAATACGCGATTACCA
The DNA here is from genome assembly GCA_028281365.1 of Gammaproteobacteria bacterium. GTDB lineage: Bacteria > Pseudomonadota > Gammaproteobacteria > Eutrophobiales > Eutrophobiaceae > JANQJZ01. Next base: position 17,127 of record JANQJZ010000023.1, read on the forward strand.
TTTCAATTATTTGGTGATGTCGAGATTGGACAATTCTTTTTAAATATAGAAACGCCAAATACATACAGTCTGGAAGATAGTCTTGAACTGGCAGAAGAGCTGGAAACCAGATTAAATAAAATAATGTCAGAGGATGAGTTATTAACCTTATTAAGCAATGTAGGTATCAGTATTATAGATTTTAACCGGAATAAAACAGGCAGTAATATTATCCAGTTTGTTGTTGATTTACAGAAACCTGTTCCGGGAAGCTTTATCGAAAAATGGATTACACCGATAGTTAGTTTTAATTTTAATACTAGCGGTAACCGGGTACGTACAGCTGATGAAATAATCAATGATATAAGACAGGAATTCGCTAAAGTCCCGGGTGTTGATCGTTTAAGCATTCTTAAACCCAATGCCGGTCCGGCCGGTGATGATATTGAGTTAGGTATTGTCAGTTCCGATTTGGATTTATTACAAAATAAAGCACAAGAGATCAGTGACTACATGAAACGTATGCCAGGGGTAAATGATGTTGTGCATGATCAGGAGCCGGGTAAACTCGAATATAAATATCAGTTAAATGAGCGTGGTAAACGATTAGGTCTTAGCCAAAATGAATTGGCAAGTGCAGTTCGTAGTGGTTACCTGGGAAATGAAGTGGTGCATGTTACCTGGAATGAAAAACGTTTACCGGTAAGAGTAATCTATCCGCGATCAATGCGGGAACAGTCAACCAGTCTGAAAGATTTACCGATCATTTTAGACACTGGACAGACAGTTTATTTAAGTGATGTAGCTGACATCAGTGTCGGCCGTGGATTAAATCAAATTCGTCGACGCGATACACAACGTATGGCTAAAATTACGGCCGATGTTGATTCAAGCATTACTACGCCGAGTGAAGTAACCAAACAAATCAATGATGTCTTTGGCCAGCCTGATATCCAGGCGAATAAAAACAATAATTATTCTTTATTATTTTTAGGCGAAAAGAAAAAAGCGGAAGAATCATTTAAGGGAATGAACCAGGCTTTGGTTATCGCTTTGGCAGTGATTTTTTTTATGCTGACTGCATTGTTTAAATCATTGCTTGATCCACTGGTAGTCATGTTTGCGATACCCTTTGGATTTATTGGCGTTGTTATAGGTCATGCTGTATTCGGTTATAATCTTCAGTTTCTATCTGCTGTTGGTATGTTGGCGTTGTCCGGTATTATTGTTAACGATTCATTAATCCTTGTTGACTTTATTAAACGCTTACGGAGAGAGGGACAAGACAGGGTTGCTGCGGTTATTCAGGCGGGCAAAGTACGTGCTCGTCCGATCCTGTTAACAACCATTACAACTTTTTTGGGTGTATCGCCATTGATCTTTTTTGCGACTGGTCAAACGGCATTTCTTTCGCCGATGGCAGTGAGCCTGGGTTTTGGTTTGGTGTTTGCAACGGTGTTAATCCTTTTAGCCTTACCCTGTTTTTATTTGATTGCCGATGATGTCCGATCACGTTTTATGAGTAAGCCGGTTGGTGAAATTGATGGGACATTAGCTTCGTGAAGTCCGTACTGGTTACAGGATGTTCCAGCGGTATTGGCAGATGTATTGCAGAAGGATTAAAGGAGCATGATTACAAGGTAATTACAACCGCAAGAAAAAAGGAAGATATTGAAAATTTAAGTGAAGCGGGTTTTGATGTAGTCGAATTGGATTTAAACGATTCAAATTCAATTCACAAGGCAGTAGAAACCGTATTATCGAAAACAGATGGAAAACTATACGGGCTTGTTAATAATGCGGCCTATGGCTTATCCGGAGCAGTAGAGGATTTGAGCAGGGAAGAACTACGTAAACAATTCGAAACTAATGTGTTTGGCACACATGAATTAACAACTTTATTTTTATCAGTAATACGCAAGCAAAATGAAGGCCGTATTATTCAGATAAGTTCCGTATTGGGGTTTGTAACAATGAAATTCCGTGGTGCCTATTGTGCTTCAAAATATGCATTGGAGTCATTAAGCGACGCATTACGTTATGAGTTAAAAGATACAAATATAAAAGTATCGTTAATCGAGCCCGGCCCGATCACAAGTGAATTCAGGACCAATGCATTAAATAACTATAAGAATGTCATCAATAAAGAACAGAGTCATTACAAGGAGGAATACTCAAAAATCGAAAAGGAAATGAATGTAGAAAACTATACACCACCATTTACCCTGGGACCTGAAGCAGTGTTGGAAAAAGTGATTCATGCATTGGAAAGCAATAGACCTAAGGCACATTATTACGTAACGTTTCCAACGTATTTATTTGCTTTATTTAAACGCGTACTACCAGGCGCGTTACTAGACAAAATACTTATCAGAATTTGATGCTAAAATAATTGCAGAAAACGGCCCTAAATAGACAATTTGTTAAATAATGAAAATAGCAAAGTAGACACCTTTGATAATTGCAAACTATACTTAATCTAAGTTTGAATCATAGATACATGGAGTTTTTCCATTATATCCTACATTAGCCAATATATAAGTTTATTGGACAAACCGCCGCATAAACACTAGTTAGCATTATTAGGAGACTATCGTGAGCAAACAAGACCTTATAAATCAAGGAAAGGTTGTATATGAGAATATAAAAGCGATCGACAGTATTAGTATAAAAAATAATCCAGGAGGCCTCCAGCCTTGGAATAATATGGATTTCGATGATTTTGTAGACTTGTATGACTCGATGTTGAAGACATTAAATTCTATTTATAAAAACAATGTTCTGGACCATTCAACATATAGCGTAATTGCTAATATAAATAACATTCTTAATAACGTCCTAAAACATTGTAATGCGTTTTCGACTAATAGAGATCAAGGCCATTTTCAAAATGCATTTAGTCAGGTTGATAGTTTGCTAACACACGTTCAACAGTGGGGGTTAAAGTATGAGGCAGTACTAGGGAATGAAATAGTAGAAAAATCTGAATTAATTGATAAAGAGATCACTAATCTCCTATCTAGCAAAACTGAAATAGCCGCGCTTAAAGACAGTGTAAATAGCCTAATTGAGCCTGCAGTAGCTGGATCACTTTCAAAGTCATTTTCCGATAGAAAGGATTCATTAAATAAAAATCAAGATCGATGGTTTTGGTCTTCGGTTATCTTAGCGATAGCCTCAATTGTATCTACCGTCGCTATCGTTTGGTCTATTGTTGGAGTTTTTTCAAATACCGAAGTACTTGACGCTATTCAAAACACAAAAGATGGATTTGGTGAAATTCTTTGGCCGACTATAATTCTTCGGGTTGGTATTTTATTACCAGTTTACTCAGTTTTTATTTTTTGTTTCCTTCAATATAAAAAAGAACGGGATCTTGAGGAGGAGTATGCGCATAAAGCCGCTGTGGCAACTTCCTTGCCAAACTATGGGGGTTTAGCGGTTGAAAATGATGTTAAGGATCAAATTTTATCAGAAGCTTCCAAAGTTATATTCACTTCACCGACATTACGAAAGGCGAAAGAATCGAAAAGTGAAACCACTGATATCAGCAACCTCAATAAACTATTTACAAATTTGCAAAAATTTATTCCTAAAGGCAACGAATAATGCTAACAAGCGCATGCAGACGGATTGCCCAACCGCTACACGCTTTGGCGACCACTGATGCGTGGCGTTAATGTTTTATTTTAAGAAATTAAATCGTTCTAGTCTTTATGTCTACTTCTGGCCGAAGACGGTCCATTGTAACTAGGGTAACTTAATGACAGGTTTTTGTTTATTCCTTTTATATAAGGTCAACATATTTCCAACACGCTGAATTAACTCTGCGCTCGTTTCATCACAGATCTTTTCAATCCCTTTATCGCGTTCTTCACGTTCACCTAAACGCAGTTTTATTTTTATAAGCTCATGTCGTTCAAGGGCCTGTTCAATTTCGTTAAGTAGGTTTTCAGTTACGCCGTTTTGTCCTGCCCAAACTACAGGTTTCAGGTGATGCGCTGCCTGACGTAAATATTTCTTTTGTGCGTTAGTTATCGGCATAAAACGAATCTCGATTTTCTGAATAAAAAATAAGTGTTTTATATACACTGCCGATAATGCTTCTTGCTGTAATCGTTGCGCCACTTAATTGATCGAACTTCCCACCATCCCGCTCGATGGCCCAATCCTGTTCTTTAGTATCCGAGGATGAAAGACCATTAAAGCCAAGTATCCAGTCGGACTTGTCCTGGTGAGCCTGATCACCGAATCCTTCTGTTTCACTATGATCGAGTATTCTTACCCCGGTTAATGCACCCTCGTAACTGATACCTATCACCAGACTAATACTCCCGTTATAACCCTTACTAATTACTGGCATAAGACTAACGGCAATCGGTTGTTCATTTTTTCGGGCTCTATGAACAATGATTTTTTCACTGGGGTTAATAGAGTTTGGTACTTCAATTTCAATTTTATCCTTAAATAAATCGTTATCGTACTCAAGCGTAATAATTTCATTGAGTATTGCGAGTGCAGCTCTTTCTTCATTGTCCTTGATTTTTTCTTTTGTTAAATGATGAACAATTATGATCGCAATAACACAAACCAGACCGATGATCAGTAATGGTAAGACCGAGAGTATTTTTTGTTTTTTTGTATCAGGTGCTGAATTCATTTTTCACCCAACACCTTTGGTCTGGTGTAGTAATCAATCAAAGGTATAATTGCGTTCATGATAATCACCGAGAAAGCGATGCCATCAGGATATCCACCCCAGGTTCGAATGATATAGATTAAAAATCCGATACCAACAGCGTAAATGATTTTTCCTTTCGGTGTTGTAGATGAACTTGCAGGATCAGTCGCAATGAAAAATGCACACAACATCGTACCACCGGTAAACAAATGAAAAAATGCGGATGGATAAATATCTGAATCGATAATGTTAAATAACAGGCTTAGTACAAAGATACTACCTAATACAGCAACAGGTATCTGCCATCGGATTACTTTATTAATAATTAAAAAGATTCCTCCAGCCAGATAAGCAAACGCAATCCATTCCCAACCCTTTCCACCAAATGATCCGTATAGTGGATTAGATTTGATTTCCGATACCATGGTCATCAGACCGAGTTCAATCTTCATATCGGCTAACGGTGTTGCACCGGTAACGGCATCCAGTTCATCAGGTAAGCCGGAAAAGATAACGCTGATATTTTGTCCGGTAGATAATTCCTGTTCGGCAAAGCCACTGATATCTGGCCAGTAGGCCATTTGAACCGGAAAACATAGCAACACGAAAACATAACCTGCCATAGTGGGGTTAAATGGATTTAAACCAAGTCCGCCAAAAATATGCTTGGCAACAATAATAGCGAAGGCCACACCGGCAAAAGTTGTCCACCAGGGAGTAAAAGGTGAAATACATAAGGCAAAAAGAATCGCAGTTACTGCAGCGGTACAGTCTTTAAGAACAGGAACAATATCCCTTTTACGTAGTTTTAAAACAATTGCTTCAGCAATTAATGCAAATACAACAGCAAGGATACAATTTACCAGAATACCGATACCAAAATAAAAAGCGCTGAATAAAATCCCCGGTATTAGAGCAATCAATACCTTGCGCATAACATCGCTGACTGAGTTATCAATATGCGTATGGGGTGATATCAGGATTTTATCCGGGGTCGCCATTTCGATTCATTCAGTTTGTAACCATGCTGATACAATCAACCGGGCAGGGCGGAATACATAATTCACAACCCGTACAATACATATCGATAACACTATGCATTTGTTTTGGAGCGCCCATGATTGCATCAACCGGGCAGGCATTAATACATTTAACACAACCAATACATTGTTCTTCTTCAATTAAAGCAACAGCCGCTTTCATATATTTATTTGTTTTTTTGTATAAGGGTTTGATGTCGGCCCCTGTTAACTGTGCCAGTGCTTTTATTGTTTCATCTCCCCCTGGCAAGCAACGATTAATATCAGCATTTTTTGTTGCAATAGCCTCGGCATAAGGATGACAACCATTAAAACCACAATCACCACATTGAGTTTGTGCCAATAGTTTTTCAATACTGGCTATATTCTTCTCGATATTTTGATCTGTTAAGAGTGTATCCTGCGTTAATAACAGGTAGATGCTGGCTGAAACAAATATAACGATTAATAATATTGCGAAGAAAGTCATTGTAATCCTGCCAGGCCCATAAGGCCCATCGAGAATATTCCCAATGCAATCAGCAAAACAGGAAAACCACGAAAAGGTTCAGGGATATTTTCATTATCAATGCGTTCACGCAAACAGGTTAAGACTAATAATAGAAACAGAAACCCTATCCCGGTAACCAGGCCATAAAACAACGAACCAAAAAATGATGTCGGTTTAATCTGGTTCAATAAAATTACGGCCAGCAATATCGAATTCATTAACAGTATCGGGACAATGGAATCTACTTGTTTGAAAATTAGTGGAAAGGATCGTTGTATTATTTTGTGTGATAACAAAACAACAAAAATTATCAGCATGACATAGAATAATAAGTCAAGGTATTGGAGTTGCAGCGGTATGATGACTAACTGATTTAACAAATAAACACCGGGTAAGATCAGGCTTAAACAGTAAACAGTCGCAAGTCCAATTAATTTTGCTGCATTGATTCTTTGACTGGCAGCGACCTGCAAGTCGAGTCCAACAAGATAAGACAACACCAGGTTATTAACCAGTGCCGTACTGAATAAATATATGAATAGATCACTCATTTATAATGAGTATCTGATTTTTGGGACACGACAACAAGCCCTGTTTTATTTCACCTTCATCCCTGGTGTAGCACCCTGGTCAGGGTTCAATATATATATGTCTTTTCCTCCTGGTCCTGCTGCCAAAACCATTCCTTCTGATAATCCAAAACGCATTTTACGAGGCGCAAGATTGGCGACCATAACGGTTAATCTTCCTTCCAGTTCTTTAGGCGAATAGGCCGACTTTATCCCGGCGAAGACATTTCTCGTTTCACCGCCCAGGTCAAGTGTTAGCTGTAATAATTTATCTGCACCATCCACATGTTCAGCCTTGATAATCCTGGCAATGCGTAAATCGACCTTCATGAAATCATCAATTGTAATTTCATCGGCTAATGGATTATCTGCAAGGGGCCCTGAATTTACAGTAGCTGTTCCATTTGCTTCCAGGTTTTCTTTACTGTCTTCAATCATGGCGTCTATCTTCTCCTTTTCAACACGTGTCAGCAATGGCTTGAATGAGTTAATCTTGTGGTCAGTCAATGTAGACTGTGCATCCCGCCATTGCAGCGGTTCAATATTTAGAAATGCTTCACTCTTTTCTACCATCACAGGTAAAACAGGCTTTAAATAGATCATTAATAAACGAAAACAATTAAGTCCCATGCTACAAATGGCCTGTAGTTCTTCGTCTTTACCGTCTTCTTTCGCAATGATCCAGGGTTTGTGTTCATCAATATATTGATTTGCCTTATCAGCCAAAGACATGATCTCACGCATGGCTCTGGAATATTCACGACTATCATAAGCCTCGGCAATACTTTCATCGGCATCAATAAATATTTTTAGCAGGGCTTCATCATGAATCGTTTTTGAGAGTTGTCCGGCAAATCGTTTTTTAATAAATCCTGCACAACGGCTGGCGATGTTAACGACTTTACCAACCAGGTCCGAATTAACCCTTAATAAAAAGTCATCCAGGTTGAGGTCGATATCATCGACACCGGAGCCGAGTTTTGCTGCAAAATAGTAACGTAGATATTCCGGATCAAGATGATCCAGATAGGTCCGTGCAGTAATAAACGTACCGCGTGATTTGGACATTTTTTGTCCGTCAACCGTTAAAAAGCCGTGTGCATAGATTGATGAGGGTGTTTTAAAACCGCTGCCATGTAGCATCGCCGGCCAGAATAAGGCATGAAAATAAATAATGTCTTTACCGATGAAATGAACCATCTCTGCATCGCTATCAGCCTTACACCATTGATCGAAATCGAGCCCGTTCTTTTCACACAGGTTTTTAAAACTCGCCAGGTAACCCATGGGCGCATCCAGCCAGACATAAAAATATTTACCCGGTGCATTGGGTATTTCGAAACCAAAATAAGGTTCATCACGGGAGATATCCCATTCTTGCAATCCTGCCTCAAACCATTCATCCAGTTTATTTGTGACTTCGGGCTGTAAATGCCCTGCACGAGTCCAATCAAGCAACATGGATTCAAAATCTTTTAATTTGAAAAAGTAATGCTCTGATTCTTTTTCAATCGGCGTTGCACCGGAGACAGCCGAAACCGGATTCTTTAAATCAACAGGACTATACGTCGCACCGCAGGATTCACAGCTATCGCCATATTGATCAGGCGCACCACAATTAGGACATTCACCGCGGATAAAACGATCCGGTAAAAACATCTCTTTTTCCGGATCATAAGCCTGTTTTATCGTGCGCCTGGTAATATGCCCGTTGTTATTCAACGCCTCATAGATGGTATTTGCCAACCATTGGTTTTCATCGGAATGAGTGCTATGAAAATTATCAAACGTAACTGAGAACTCTTTAAAATCTGCTTGATGTTCTTTGCCAATACGTTCAATCAGGGCCTCAGGTGTAATATCCTCTTTTTGCGCACGTAACATGATGGGTGTGCCGTGGGCATCATCCGCACAAACAAAATAACAGGTGTGCCCCTGCATCTTTTGAAAACGTACCCAGATATCGGTTTGGATATATTCCACTAAATGTCCAATATGGATAGGGCCATTTGCGTAAGGCAGGGCGCTGGTGACCAGGATTTGGCGTTGTTTTTTACTCATTATTATAAGGCTACAGATTTTTCGGGCGCTAAAGTAGCATTATTCAATAGCAGCGTGAAGTGAAGACAACAAATAATGTAAAATACGCGTCCTATTCAAATTACCAGGTTGTACGATGTCGACAGTGAGTCATGAACAAATAGAAGAAATACTCTCCGGAATTGATGATCCTTATTTGCAAAAGGACTTGGTCAGTAGCAAAAGCATTAAAAACATTACTATTGATGATGGTATCTCGATTCTTATCGAATTAGGTTATCCGGCAGAAGGATTCAGGCAGGAATTATCTGAGATAATATCAACTGCTTTAGCTGAACAAGATATTTCAGGTGCAGAGGTAGAAGTTGTTTCGAAAATCGTTTCGCATTCCGTACAAAAGGGCGTGCAACTCTTACCCAATGTGAAAAATACAATCGCCATTGCATCAGGCAAAGGTGGTGTAGGTAAATCCACGACCTCGATTAATCTTGCATTAGCGCTTCAGGCAGAAGGGGCAACAGTTGGAATACTGGATGCAGATATTTATGGGCCGAGTCAGCCGAGGATGCTGGGATTGACAGGTAAACCGGATACAACCGATGGCAAGACTGTTGAACCCAAGATTAGTTATCAAGTGCAATCGATGTCGATCGGTTATTTGATTGAAGAAGATACACCGATGATTTGGCGGGGGCCGATGGTAACGGGTGCCCTGGAACAGCTCTTGAATGATACAAATTGGAAAGACCTTGATTATTTAATTATTGATCTACCACCGGGTACCGGTGATATTCAACTCACTTTATGCCAAAAAATTCCGGTTAGCGGTGCCGTGATAGTGACTACACCTCAGGATATTGCTTTATTAGATGCCAAGAAGGCATTGAAGATGTTTGAGAAAGTAGAAGTGCCGGTTTTAGGTGTCATTGAAAATATGAGTACACATATATGTAGTAATTGTGGTCACGAGGAACATATCTTCGGTAGTGGCGGTGGGGAGCAAATGGCAAAACAATATGACGTTGATTTACTAGGATCGCTACCATTAGATATTAATATTCGTGAAGGCGTAGATAATGGTAAACCGACGGTCGCAATGGAACCGGAATCATCAATCTCAAAGAGTTATAGAGAGATAGCACGTCGTGCTGCAGGTAAGTTGGCTATACAGGCAAGAGACTATACCTCCAAATTTCCAAAGATAGTTGTGCAGAATGATTAATCATTAAAATGAAGTGAAGAGTGAAAGGTGAAACGTAATTTTAATTAACTTTTCACCCTTCACGTTTCACAATTTAAGCAATCAATATTTTTTTATACAGGCATGATGTTATGAGTGTTAAATCAGATAAATGGATTAGAAGAATGGCGGAAGAACATGGAATGATTGAACCTTTTGAAGCAAACCAGATAAAAACGAATGGTTCGAATCGATTAATTTCATACGGCACATCAAGTTATGGTTATGATGTGCGTTGCTCTGATGAATTCAAGATCTTTACCAATGTTCATTCTGCGACTGTAGATCCCAAAAACTTCGACCCTGATAGTTTTGTAGATATTAAAGGTGAGAGTTGTATCATCCCGCCAAATGCTTTTGTCCTGGCCAGGACAGTTGAATATTTTCGTATTCCCAGAAATGTATTAACGATTTGCCTCGGTAAATCAACCTATGCACGTTGTGGCATAATCGTCAATGTAACTCCTTTAGAGCCGGAATGGGAAGGCCACGTAACACTGGAATTTTCCAATACGACTAACTTACCAGCGAAGATCTATGCCAACGAAGGTGTCGCACAGGTTATATTTATAGAATCGGATGAGGTTTGTGAAACCTCGTACAAAGATCGTGAAGGAAAATACCAGGGACAAACTGGAGTTACACTACCAAAAACATAGTTGAGATATCGATTCAACATGAACCCCGATGCCAATGAAGAGGCTGCAGCAAGAAGCCGGTCAGGGTTACAAGATCTACGGTATTCTCCTTATGTCCATTATGTTTATTGCTGTTACAATCTCTGGTTAACGCGCTGAAAATTCATGCCATTGCGATTTCGCAAATTGCTATCATTTATATCGGCTGAAAACCGGAAAACGTTATGTGAATCATCGTTGAAAACCATATTTATAATCAAATAGATGCCTTATTTTCCGTTATTTTTAAAATTGCAGGATCGTCCCTGTCTTGTAGTTGGAGGTGGAGAGGTTGCTGCAAGAAAAACACAACAATTATTGAAGGCAGGGGCGCAGGTTACTGTACTGGCATTGGAGATTGCTTCAAGCTTCGAAAAAACCTGTCAGGAGAATGACATAGTCTTAAAAAAACAGGGCTATGATCCGGCATTATTGGAAGGAATTGAATTAGTCATAGCAGCAACGGATAACAACAATATTAATAAGCAAGTTGCCAGGGATGCATTAGCAAAAAGTATTCTCGTTAATGTTGTCGATGATCCGGATTCAGGTTCATTCATTATGCCATCCGTCGTTGATCGCAACCCGGTCATGATTGCAGTCTCAACAGGTGGCGCATCTCCCGTTTTGGCACGTTTGTTACGTGCCCGTCTGGAAACACTAATCCCTGCAAGTTATGGCAAATTAGCAAGTTTAATCTCACGTTTCAGAGATAAGGTTAAAAAACAATTTCCAACCATCAGGGATAGACGACGATTTTGGGAAAAAATATTGCAGGGACCCATTGCCGAGATGTTATACGCAGGTCAGGAAAAAAAAGCATTGAGCTTGCTTGAACAACAGCTCGATCAGGATATGCAGGAGTTTAAGTCAGATGGAGAGGTCTACCTTGTGGGAGGTGGTCCGGGTGATCCGGATTTACTAACCTTTCGGGCGTTACGTCTGATGCAGCAGGCAGATGTGGTCTTATATGACAGGTTAGTCGCGCCCGAGATAGTTGAGTTAGTCCGTAAAGATGCAGAACGCATTTATGTTGGCAAGGAACGAAGTAATCATTCTTTACCGCAGCAGGAAATAAACCAATTATTGGTTGATTTGGCGAAACAGGGTAAACGTGTGTTAAGACTAAAAGGCGGTGATCCGTTTATTTTTGGTCGAGGCGGTGAAGAGATCGACTTATTATCAAAACATGATATCCCTTTTCAAATTGTTCCAGGGATTACAGCAGCCAGTGGTTGTGCATCTTATGCAGGTATTCCATTAACCCATCGTGATTTTGCCCAATCCTGTTTATTTATAACAGGGCATCTGAAAGATGGTTCTATTAACCTGAATTGGTCGGCATTAGTTCAACCGCAACAAACCCTTGCTGTATATATGGGCACACATGGCGTTGATGTTTTAAGTAGGGAATTAATGAAACATGGAATGCCGGACTTAACCCCGGCAGCAATAGTGCAGCAGGGAACAACTAGTGAACAACGGGTTTATACGACTAATGTAAAAGAATTACCTGAAATACCTGACAAATATGATATCAAGCCACCGAGTATGATCATTATTGGTGATGTCGTATCATTGCACGATAAATTATCCTGGTTTAAGAATTAAACTAAAATACATTAACATCTTTGGTGTGACCGCCTTCATCCATCATCTTGTCTGTTTGTACAGCGAGTTCCAAAGCCAGTTCTATTGATTTTTGTAAAACAGCTTTTTCATTACTTGCGTTAAGCTTATCAGCTGTAATCAAAGCAGCTAAAATTTGAGTTGCAGCTTCATAGATAGTTGGTTCAACCACCAAATCATTTCGATGAAACGAAATCCGAGTCATGTCTGACATGTCACGATGTGCCATTTTATTCTCCTGTTAGATAATTATATTTATAGGTGCAGGTTTACTCTTTATCGAGTTTTAAAGCAACCGAATTTATACAATACCGTAAGCCGGTTGGTTGAGGGCCATCTTCAAAAACGTGTCCCAGGTGTGCATCACATTCCTTACACAAGACCTCAACACGTTGCATGCCCAGACTATTGTCAGCTTCAGTTTTAATCGAGTCACCCATAGGTTCCCAAAAACTTGGCCAACCCGAACCCGAATCATATTTTGAATCGGAACTGAACAGCTCACTGCCACAACAAACACAACGGTATGTCCCATCATCTTTACAATTATAATATTGGCCAGTAAACGCGCGTTCAGTACCTTTTTTTCTACACACTGCAAACTGTTCAGGGGTAAGTTGTTCTTGCCACTCGGCTTCAGATTTATCTTTTGTCATCTAAAAATCACCGGAATTATTCTTTTATCGAGTTATTTTGTAGTCCTGCATCTTATAAATAGCCATATTGGAATAATATTTCAGAAAAATAAACTTGAAAGTTCTCTTTAAGTTCTCTATTCTTAAAAAGAGAACATATGGAGAACTTTAACATGCTTACTGGCCTGGAAGAGAAGGTTTTACAATTTATTACACATTACATCACGCAAAACGGTCATGCACCTACACTGGTTGAGATTGGAAAAGGATTGGAGATCAAATCCAAAGGAACGGTACATCGTTATATTGAATCACTTATTGAAAAAGGCCATTTACATCGTGATGGCCGTAGTTGGCGTGGATTACGATTAACCGGAGAACAAAATCGGTTGTTAACCACGTTACCCCTGGCGGGTCGTATTGCGGCCGGACGGCCAATCGAAGCAATACCGGAACAACTGGAAATCAATTTCTCTGAAATGTTACTGGGTGCAGATCGTTATGTATTGGAAGTCAAAGGCGATTCAATGGTAGAAGCCGGCATCCTTGATGGTGATTTGGTTGTTGTTAGACAGGCTGAAACTGCAGATAACGATGATATTGTGGTTGCGTTAATAGATAACGGTGAGGCGACATTAAAAAAATTACGAAAACATGGTGATCGGGTTGAATTAATACCTGCCAATCAATCAATGGCACCTATGATCTATCCGGCAGATCGGGTCCATATTCAGGGAGTCGTTGTTGGTCAGGTAAGATCTTATTAAGTAACAGCAATCTATATCCCGATATTACTTAATGTCACCATAATATCATTGAGGATTGCTGTTGCTCTTGGATGTTCAGTTTCAAAGCGATCAATAGTTGTTTTGATTTTATCAATTATAAATTTACTTTCTGATGAATCTGTATTCGCTTTTTCAAGTTCCAGAATTATAGATTTGATATTTTCTTTTGCCGTCGTATCTTCAATTGATATTTTTTCAAGCTCAGTTTTTAGTTCATTAATTTTTTTACCAAGATCTTCTTCCATTTATCAATACCTGCATTTATATTTTTCTATGAGCCTGGCATGAGTATAATCCGATCCTTAATGACTGCAAGATTAAGATGAGTAAGGTCTTGAATAAATCAGTTCTATATTGCTATTTGATGGTTTCCTTGTTGTTAAGCAATTTTTCGTATGCGGAACAATGTCCTTCGCCAGATATTATCAAGGATAGAAAAATTTCCAGGGAATATGAATGGACGATAGATGAAAGACGTACATTAGAAGATGTACTTGCAGTCGAGAAATTATTTTCAGTAAGAATAAAGAATCAAGGCGAATTTATTGCCTGCTATTATTCTGGTAATAGAGGAATATTACGACTGGATGGAAAACCATTGAAAGATTCCTGTCGAATACAAACAGAATCGGGTAATTGGAAAAAAATTGAGGGTGAGACGGTCTGTTTGGATGAAGAATTGTCACTATGTATCTATAAAATAGAATGTGCCTAGAAAAGTTATCTTGAGCAGCTTATTCAGGTTTTTTCATTGATAGTTGAATATTTGGCGATAATTGATTATTCGGAAAATAATTAAAAACAACATGATTGAAAATCAATAAAATAGTGCTAGTATCGCTAGATATAAGCTTATCGGAGGGAATTTCATGATATTCGGTGGTAACAAAAACGAAGAAGAACTGAAACAAAAAATAGAGCAATTGGAAAAGCAAAACAGGATTATGCGCTCTGCTCTTGAGTTCTATGCCGATACCAAGAACTGGGAAGAAGGGCATAAGTATCGTGATGAGGATAACGCGACGATATTTACCGACGGTTCTGAATCAGGCGCGACTGTTGATAAAGGCAGTAAAGCCTACCGTGCTCTCAAAGCATGTGATTCCTGACAGGAATATTTGTACTTGACTGATTTTCTGAGTCCGGGAATACCTTCTCCCGGACGGAGAGTTTCCATTATTTGTTAATACATTCTTTAATTTTATTCACGTTTCGCATTTTCGAGTAAGTCGATTACTATGTGTACTATCTTAAAACAGAGATAGTTAATGACAGACCTGCCTAAAATAGACCCGGCCTGTTTACCGGAAGGCTACGAATTACAATGCTATACCATTAAAAAAGTATTGGGCCAGGGTGGTTTCGGCGTAACCTATCTGGCACATGATAAAAATCTGGATCGGGAAATTGCCATCAAGGAATTCATGCCCCGTGACATCGCCAAACGTGGCAAAGATTTCACAATTCAATCAATTAATGAGAGTTCCCATGAAAAATTGGAATGGGGTCTGGAACGTTTTATAAGGGAAGCCCGCACACTTTCAAAGTTTAACCATAATAATATTGTTCGTGTGCATACTGTTTTTGAGGAGAACAGCACAGCATATATGGTTATGAGTTATGAGCACGGGATCAGTTTCCATGAAAGGTTGAAAAAAGGCCAGCCGGGTGAAGAGGAATTGATGGATATGCTCATGGGACTATTAGATGGGCTTGAAGTATTACATGAGGCCAGGTTTATCCATCGGGATATAAAACCCGGGAATATTTTTATCCGTGAAGATGGAACGGCAATTTTACTGGATTTTGGTTCAGCCCGGCAGGCAATCGGTGAGGAAACGATGACATTAACCAAAGTAGTAACGCCAGGTTATGCTCCATTTGAGCAATACTATGGCAGAAGTGATATGCAAGGGCCATGGACAGATATTTACTCGTTAGGCGCGACATGTTTTCGAGCGATAACCGGTGAGCCACCCATTGATGCCACATTTCGTAATCGTTATACGGGCGAGGAGGCCATTAAAGTAGTTTGGGATGATTTGGAAAAACAGGGTAAAAAATATTCGACTTTTTTTCTAAGAGCAATCGAGCATTCCTTGAGAAGTAATTATAAGGAGAGACCCCGTTCGGCCAGTGAATGGCGGACTATGTTAACTGACCCCAGTCTTTCTACACAGACACAATGGCGTCTGGCCAGCAATAGTTTTGGTAACAAATCCAGAACAGCGTTGGTTAAGCCGGATAATAAAAAAGTAATAATTCTTTGGGGTATTATCGCTACTCTTTTAGGAGTGGTTTTGCTCCTGTTAATAAAGATGTTCTTCGCTCAATAAAAAAAGCCTGGAATCGCTACACATGGGGGAGGAGGGTTCAGCGACTCCAGGCTTGCTCACAAGCATTCAGGGAGGAAATAAATAATGATTGAGTATAATTCTAGATAATCTTTTCTGATTACGATGTGATAAAGCTCACAAAACAGGCTGTCATAGTGTAGTTTTATCAGTTTTATGTGATGTTAATCACAAAATAATGAGGTTATAAATCAAAAAGATATATATTAATTGATGTTCTTATTACTCAGGATCAATCATCCCTATTACTGTCCAGCCTGATTCTGGTGTCATTTTTCCATTTGTAACAAATATATGGAGCCGCTGTTTTGTATCAATCGCAAACATGGGGATGACACGTTCGCCATATTGCTCAAGGTAATTTTCAAACGAGAATTCATCACTGAGTTGGGTACTTTTTAATTCAGCACCATTTCGTAAGCGGTAGGCCAAATTACCATAAGCGATATCTTCACCAAAAAGTTCATATCCTCGATGTTTTGTTGAAACGATATGTTTGTCAGAAATATGCTTTTCGCGAGTCGTTTTTAATTCATAAACATTTTTTACACCGAATTCTGCCTTGAATCGTAAACAAGCCAGTGTATCCAGACTACCTCTCCCTGACATTGCCAGCACCTTACCCAAACCCAGCAGATTCAAATGTCGGTCGGCGTGTTCAGATATTGGATTTCCAAAATAGGTTTCGAGCCCATCCATTCTCGCAAGGCTGGTGTTTTCCCAGGTGCTATCAGTAAGAACAATTTTAAATCCATGCTGTTGAAGTATTTTTCCGATAGCTCTGGCGACATTACCTGCGCCAATGATCAAAAGTCCGGTCGGAGGTGGTTCACGGACATTAAGCATGGATGCTAAATGTCGGGCAGTTGCACTTTGTATAATTACAGTTCCAATAATTATCAGGAAAGTTAATGGAACAAGTAAGCTGGCTTCCGGAATACCTGCACTTTCCAAACGTAAGGCAAACAATGCTGACACTGCAGCTGCAACAATTCCCCGTGGTCCTATCCACGCAATTAATAATTTTTCATTAATTGTTAAATCAGATCCTATAGAGGATATAAAAACTGCTAACGGGCGTGCTACATACATTGTGATGACAAGAATCACAAGGGAGGGCCAGCCTATAAGTATTAATTGAGAAAATTCTATCCTTGCCGCAAGAATAATAAATAGTCCGGAGATTAATAGCAGACTCAAGCTTTCTTTAAAATCGAGTACATCGTCAATATGCATGTCCTTCATATTTGCCATGGTCATACCCATGATGGTTACTGCGAGTAATCCGGATTCATGCTCAACCAGATCAGATAATGAAAATACGGTAAATACAGTTATTAATGTAATTACATTACGCAGATATTGGGGGACTAATTGTTTTCTGAGTAATTCACCCAATAACCAACCACTGAAAAGACCTATCAGAGAACCAAATAAGATTATCTTGCCAAAAGTAAGAGTAATTATACTCAGGGCGTTATGCTGTTGACCGGAGATAATAAAATTAAAAACCAAAACTGCCAATAAAGCACCAAGGGGATCAATGACAATTCCTTCCCAACGTAAGACATTGGCAACTTTAGCGTTTGGACGAACAGTTCTTAGCATTGGTAAAATTACTGTAGGGCCAGTAACAATCACAACAGCGCCAAATAAAAATGCCAGCTCAAAAGAAAATCCCATCAAATAATGGGTGCTATAGGCAATAATGACCCAGGTTACTAATGCGCCGGTGGTGACAAGGTTTCTAACGGTATTACCGTGGCCACGAATATCTTCAAATTTTAATGTCAGACTTCCTTCAAACAGAATTACAGCAACGGATAATGAGACAATAGGGAATAATAGGTCCCCGAATAAAGTGTCGGGATCAAGTAGCTGGAAGACAGGGCCAACCATGATACCGACAATTAGCAGAAACAAAATTGCGGGGAGTCTTGCCCACCAGGCAAGCCATTGGCAACCAATACCTAATACACCGATGCCTGCCAGTGATATTAAAATATTATTTTCCAAATGATTTCCTTAGAGCTTTTATATTTTTTATACGCTTTTCTCGAAAATGTGTTGAGCGCTTTTAACAGATTTTAGCATTGCGTCTCTTAATAGAGATTTTTTGTCGTTACTAAAAAGTGAAAAAACCAATACAACTTCCCCTACGGATAAAGCTCCCTGGGTCAGGTATTTATATTCTCCCTGACCGGCTTGACTGTCGGTTAAGTCAAATAAATACCCTTTACCACCTGTCCCTTTAATTTCACTTAATATTAATTCAGATTCATCGGATTGTGACAGGATTACTTCACCGGTTTGTTTTACTAATGAATAAATAAAACCTGATGACGTTACATTTCGTTGATATCCATCATCCCATAGGACAGACATATTTAATTGAAAGATTTCCTCATCAAATTTGTCTTTAACATAAAAGGTGATTAGCGGTGGTTTATCCTCATCTGTTTTTGTGTATCTATAATTCCAGGCTCTTGGGACCTTTAGTGCCAGTTCCCCATGCCCGGGTATATCAAAAACCTCATGGTCTATCAGATATTCGCCAGAATGATTCATTGCAAAGCTTTGACTGCATGTAAAATAAAACAGAAACAGGCAACTCAATCTAACGGTTTTTAAGTAGGACATGGCGGAATATTTAAATAAATTGCCGTAAATCTTCCGGCTATTTTATTAAGATATTGGCGCTGTACAGAGTAAGCTTCCCGTTCACGTTTAGTATGGAGATTACAATCCATATTTTCATAATTACCGCTTATGTCCTGTAAATAATGTACCATTTCGTGGACGACAACACTGCGTGTAAAGGCATCGGTATTATTTTTCATCCTGTCGTCGAGATAGATAATGCCTTTATTGTCATACCATGCTACTGCTCTACATTTCTTATGCCCTTTGCATACTGTCTCAATAAAAAATTGATGTGGTTTATAAATAATTTCGGGTGCTTGTCCAGGGTGTGGATAGCTGGATAGATTGACAGTCCAGCTTAATAGTACTGCAATCAATTTAGCATCCATATAGATAACCTTTTATAACTATTGTGCTCGACTACTCTTCACTAAAAATGAATCTAAAATACTCATTTACTGAATGTAAATTCCGTTTTTTCCTTCATTTTATCTCGATTAGCCTTCGCTCATAATGCTATAAAAGGCTATCGAGTATTAATTATTAATCCGGTTTCTGGAATACCAAGCATGCATTAGTTCCGCCAAAGCCAAAACTGTTAGACATAATGGTATTCAAATTAGCGTTATCAATTTTCTCGGAAGCAACAGGCATATCTAAAGCAACCTCTTCCGGATCAGTAATGTTGAGGGACTTCGCAATAAAATTATGTTCTAACATTATCAAACTATAGATTGCTTCATTTGCACCTGCAGCGCCAAGACCATGCCCGGTTTGAGATTTAGTCGCACTTATAGTCGGGATTTTATTTTTAAACACTTCCTTAATTGCATTTAACTCTGTGATATCACCTGCGGGGGTGCTGGTTGCATGGGCGTTTATATAATCAATATCATTTTCTACTGTTGCCAATGCCTGTTGCATACACCTTACTGCGCCTTCTCCAGATGGTTTAACCATGTCATAGCCATCCGATGTAGCCCCGTAACCAACAAGCTCAGCATAAATTTTAGCGTTTCGTTCAAGAGCGTGCTCAAGTTCTTCCAGAACAACAATACCCCCGCCACCGGATATTACAAATCCATCACGATTTTTATCATAAGGACGAGAGGCCTGTTCCGGACGATCATTATATTTAGATGAAAGCGCCCCCATACTGTCGAACAATAAAGTTGAGGTCCAGTGAAGTTCATCACTTCCACCAGCAAAAATTATGTCCTGTTTTCCTGATTGAATAATTTCGTAGGCATTGCCAATACAATGTGCACTGGTTGCGCATGCAGAACTAATTGAATAATTGATGCCCTTAATTTTATAAGCAACGGAAAGACATGCACTGTTTGTACTTGCCATTACTCTTGGCACCATTGTTGGACCTACTTTACGTGCACCACGGGATCGTAAAGTATCAATGGCTATTTGCATATTTTCGTTTGATCCGCCGCCTGAACCAACAATCAATCCGGAACGTGGATTTGAAATATCATTCTCGCCGAGACTGGCATCTTCTATTGCTTCTCGCATGGCGATATAACTGTATGCGGCACTGCCACCCATGAAGCGTCTCAGTTTCCGGTCAATGAGTGATTCCGAATCTATATTGATCGAACCATGAATGTGAGAACGAAATTCGAGTTCAGCATATTCCGGGCAAAATTCAATTCCTGATTTCCCGTTGTTTAATGAATCCAGAACTTCAGCTTTATTATTGCCAATACTCGATACGATCCCGATTCCGGTAACAACAACTCTCTTCAAGTGGAACTCCTTAGAAATCGTCGGTTGATTTGAATAGACCCACCCTCAGGTCCTTTGCTTTATAAATTTCTTTACCATCGACTAACATCATACCGTCGGCAACACCCATAATTAGTTTACGCAACATTACACGGCGCATGTTTATCTCGTAGGTAATAAGTTTATTTTTTGGTGTAACCTGGCCGGTAAACTTGACATTACCTGCACCCAGGGCACGGCCTTTTCCAGGCGCCCCTGACCAACCAAGATAAAAGCCGACAAGTTGCCACATCGCATCCAGCCCCAGACAGCCGGGCATTACCGGATCGCCATCAAAGTGGCATTCAAAAAACCACAGGTCAGGAGTGATATCAAGCTCAGCGATAATCTGTCCTTTATTGGCAGTACCCCCATCCTCTGTGATGCTAATTATTCGATCAAACATTAACATGGGGGGTAAAGGAAGTTGCGCATTTCCTTCGCCAAACATTCTTCCATGTCCGCACTCGATTAACTCTTCCTTGGTAAAGCTATTTTTCTTATTCATTCTTTCTAGTATCTCATGCCAATATGATTTTTTCCTCAGAATTTCATTTTTAACAGATATTTAATAGTTAGCTTGACAGCGTGATCCTGCTGATTAGACTGAACAATTTAGTATTCAAATTTTCAAGGTTTCAAATATGCCTCCTGAATCAGGTCCCCTCGGAAGACGCAGCAGTATTGCTGTGAAAATCGGTTCGGTCGTTGTCGGCGGTTGCCATCCCGTAGTTGTGCAATCAATGACCAATACAGATACCGCCGATGCAGATGCAACGGCAAAGCAAGTACAGCAACTAGCCGCTGCGGGTTCTGAACTGGTGAGGATAACTGTTAATACAGAAGAAGCTGCAGCACAAGTAGTAACTATTCGTGAGAAACTTGATGCAAACGGTTGCCGGGTACCTTTGGTTGGTGATTTTCATTATAACGGCCACAAATTACTAAGCGATTACCCGGAATGTGCACAAGCTTTAGCCAAGTATCGAATAAACCCTGGCAATGTTGGTTTTGGTAGAAAAAAAGATAATCAATTTGCAACCATGATTGAAAAAGCAATTGAATATGACAAACCGGTACGAATTGGTGTCAATTGGGGCAGCCTCGATCAGGAATTATTAACAAGCATGATGGATGATAATGCAAAATTGAAGGACCCGCTTGATACCGATGATGTCATGCGTGAAGCGTTAATCGTTTCTGCATTAAATAGTGCAGAGCGTGCGGAAGAAATCGGTTTATCTCGTGACCATATAATTTTGTCCTGTAAGGTTAGTGGTGTACAAAAGCTGATTGCCGTTTATCGCGATTTGGCAGAACGTTGTGACTATGCACTTCACCTTGGTTTGACTGAAGCAGGTATGGGATCAAAGGGTATTGTTGCTTCAACTGCTGCGATGGGCGTGCTATTACAGGAAGGTATTGGCGATACGATACGAGTTTCATTAACCCCTGAACCAGGTGGTGACAGAACCAATGAAGTAATAGTCGCCCAGGAAATTTTACAGACCATGGGTTTACGCTCTTTTACTCCTTTGGTAACAGCCTGTCCTGGTTGTGGTCGAACAACTTCCACTGTTTTTCAGGAACTGGCAGACAATATACAAGCCTATGTCCGCAGTCAGATGCCTATCTGGCGAGATAAATATGAAGGTGTCGAAGAAATGAATCTTGCTGTGATGGGTTGTGTTGTTAATGGGCCGGGAGAAAGTAAACACGCGGATATTGGTATAAGTCTTCCTGGTACCGGTGAAGCACCATCAGCACCCGTGTTTATAGACGGCAAAAAGACAATGACTTTGCGTGGGGATAATATTGCCGAGGAATTCCAAAAAATTGTTGATGACTACGTCGAAAACAAATACGCAAAAATTTCAAGCTAATTCCTGTCTAATCTGTTTATACTGATACCGTTTTTTAACATGTGGATCGTTTTTTTATAGGACATTTGTTAATAATAAATTTTACGGATATAAAAAGTACATATAAAACAATTATTTACATAGTACCATATTATTTTATAAAAATTTGTTGCAACGCAACAACAAGCTGTTAAACTTTCATGCAGTTTTATTACTGGATTCGTATGAAATGAGTGTATTGCAAAATACAAACAGACTAGATCTAAGTAATGATCTATATACCGGAAACTTGATCCCTGATGGCCAGGTTGAAAAAGCCTGGGAGTCTTTTGTTGGAACAGGTGATTTATCCAAGCCAAGTGTAAGAGAAGTCATCCTGAAGAGCTGGATTAAAAGCCGCAGGAAAGGACTTTCACCACAAACTGAACGTGCGCCCACTACCCTGTCTGTTGATGAATTAAAAGAAATGGCCAGGACGATGGACCTTTGCCAGGAAGGTGCTCCGGTCATGAACAAACTTTCTGACATTCTTAATGATACTCAACATGTTGTTGTCCTGGCGGATGCGCGCGGCAGAATTTTACATTCAGTTGGTAATGAACAGGTTCAGGATCGGTTGGAAAGAATAAATTTTAAACCTGGTGCTGCATGGTCTGAAGATGTCGCTGGCTCAAACGGGATTGGCACCCCGTTGTCGTTACGACGGCCGGAATTAGTCATGGGGCATGAACATTACTGTAGAGGATGGCATCCATGGGTGTGCTATGGGGCACCGGTTTATGATATCACCGGTACTTCAATAAAAGGCCTGGTTGATGTAACTGGTCCGGTAAAAGATATCAGCAAAGAAACGATGGCAATGACCATATCTATTGCACAATCTATTCAATATTGTCTGACTAATTTACATTTTCGTCGACGTGAAGAATTACATGAACTGGGAAAAGAAAAGTTACGTCAATGGCCTGGTGATGGTGTTATGGTGCTCGATGAAAATGGGTATATTGTAGATTATAACGATAATGCAATACGTTACCTGAACCTGGATCCGGATAAATTTTTCAGCAGGCCGATAAACGTTCTTGTTCCAAATCTGGCAAAACCAATCCATCAAAGTTACCAATCGAAGAATCAACTTGAAATGACGACACATTCCAGTAAGCAATCCGGATTATTGCTACCGGTACGTGTAATTCTTGAACCAATCGTTAAAGGTAATAGAAGTGTAGGTATGGTCGTTATAGTTAATGAGATAAACAAGTCGGTTAGACCTAAAAGCAGACGAGTTCCAACACAATCCCTACCTCAATCCAGATATACATTTGAAAATATTAGAGGCAGCTCTGAAAAAATTAAAACAACAATTTGTATGGCTAGAGCAGCCGCAAGAGATCCTTTACAGAGTAACGTATTGTTAATTGGTGAAACGGGTACCGGAAAAGAATTACTGGCACATTCTATTCATTCAGATAGTGCTTTAAAGAATGGCCCGTTTATAGCGATTAATTGTGCTGCAATTCCGCATGACCTGATAGAAAGTGAACTGTTTGGTTATGTTGCCGGAGCATTTACCGGGGCGAGTCGCGATGGATTAAAAGGAAAGTTTGAATCAGCACATAATGGAACATTGTTTCTGGATGAGATTAACTCCATGAGTCTGGATTTACAGGCAAAGTTTTTAAGAGTACTGGATTCAATGGAAGTAAGCCGCGTAGGAAGTTCTGAATCAATCTCGGTCAATGTCAGAATAATATCAGCTGCAAATGAATCAATTCATAATCTTGTTGAAGATGGGAAGTTTCGACTGGATCTTTTTCATCGACTTAATGTTTTTGAGATACCTATTCCAAAATTGACTGATCGCGGAAATGATATTATTGAGTTAGCAAACGAATTTTTACAAGTTGAATGCACGATCGTTGGCAGGGAAACTCTACAGCTTTCTCCTGATGTTGCCGAGCTTATGAAAAATTATAATTGGCCTGGTAATATCCGTGAATTAAACAATATATGTTTACGTTGGGTTTTAACTGTTCCAGGTAAGACAATCAGTTATGTTGATGTGCCCGAAAGAATAAGCAAGTTTGAACTCATTAGTCGTTCTATTGATAGTGGTGATAATTTACGTTCAATAAGTGATGAATTAATCAAACGAACGCTTAAACAAACAGGGAATAACGTTTCTAAAGCAGCGAGAATATTAGGTATTGATCGTTCAACGATCTATCGTCGTCGACGTTGCTGGTAATATTATCAAAATTGTAACATGCAACATCAATGTTGCATAAGACAACAGTTTTAATCTTTCTAATTCTTATTCTTCTTTACGGCACTGATGATTTGACAAATCATTAAGTGTTGTTTTATCTAAAATTATTTTATTAATACTCTAAATTAATTTTAAACAATTCCTCGATTGGTACAGTTTCTGCTTTATAGCGTCAACGCAAAATATCCTTGAACCAAGGTGGAAGCCTTTGGGTATTCAAGTTAGCTAAATAATAAAAATAAGCTTTTCCTCTAGTGGAGTTTGGTTGTCATCTACCAACCTCCATTATTTATTTTGTCGCATCTTTATTGATGACCTCCTCCAACCAAATGTTTGGGAATCAATAGGTTTTATAGGTGCGACAAAATTTTTTTTAAGAGGTCCGTATTTCAGTTAAATGCTACAATAAAACAATGCGCTTTTTATTAATATTTCATTTTTTACTTTTAGTTATTTTTTCAGCTAGTGCCGAGCCGGTTTTAGATTATCGACTTAACCCTGTTCAAGTAGCTGAAGATACTTATGTATTTATAGGCAAAAAAGAGGATTTCTCTTTTGAAAATGGAGGAAACATCGTTAACACAGGATTTATTGTTACAACTGAAGGTGTTGTGGTAATTGACACGGGTCCCTCATACCAGTACGGATTACAAATGCGTCGGGCAATTAACAAAGTAACGAGCCAACCGATAATAAAAGTATTACTGACGCATCATCATCCTGATCATATATTAGGAAATCAGGCATTCAGTGATGTTCCGATCTATGCCTTGCCAGGAACTGTAAACTTGATTAAACGAGATGCTTCAGCCTTCCTTGATAATGTATTCCGTATGGTCGGTGATTGGATGCAAGGCACGGAGCTTTTTGATGAAATTATCCCGTTGCTTGATGAGAGAGAATTAATAGGCGGGCATGATTTAACCTATATTTCCATGGACGGACATACCGGAGGTGATTTAATTATATTGGATGAAACTACAGGTGTGCTGTTTGCTGGCGATTTGGTTTTTCACAACAGGGCACTAACGACGCCACACGCAGAACCGGATAAATGGAAAGCTAGTTTGAGGCGCCTGAATGAAATGGAGTATAAAATTATTGTACCCGGTCATGGAGAAATAGCGGAAGACAAACTACCCATAATGCAGACTTTGGAATATCTAATTTGGCTGGAAGATAAAATTTCAGAATCTGTCGAAATGGGATTGGATATGAACGAAGTTCTGGAATCACAAATACCGGAGCGATTTCAGTCATTGAGCATTTTGCAACATGAATTTGCCCGTTCGGTGATACACCGATATCCGGTTTATGAAGAAAAATTATTTAATAAACAATAAGTTAA
>JANQJZ010000043.1 GCA_028281365.1 Gammaproteobacteria bacterium
AGGTAGACTATTTATAGTTTACTTTTTACTAATTCATAAATATCTTCTTTAAGCACCTCCATACCATTCAACAGTTTTTCCAGCTTAACTCTGCGGTCATTTACAAATTCTTCATCCTTGATACTACCAATATTTATATAAACATTTAAAGCAGCACTTCTTAGGCCTGCATAACCCGCTAACACAGCAACGCCAGCATCACTGATTACATTAATATTGCCCTTTTCTGCAACAGGTTGACTGAGATTTATCACCTCACGACACAAACGGGCACATTCCAACGGGACATCTGTGGCAGCCTTTAATGCAGCTTGTATTTCTTCAGAGCGTGCTGCTTTTTCCTCATCCGTTTCTTTTGGCATACCGTATGAAGCCATTACCCGATTAAATACATCAACATCATCTTTAATGGCTTCGGTCAACCTGGAGCGCAGATCTTCAGATTGCTCGAGGATAGATTTAGCCTCTTCCTCGACATCCTCCATACCTTTTTTACCCACAGTAAATACAGCCACCATACTAATCAATGCGGCACCCATTGCGCCTGATACTGCAGCTGCGCCTCCCCCACCAGGAGTTGATTGCCTTGCGGCCAGGCCATCCAGGAACTCCTGAATTGACATATCTTTTATCATTCTATTTTTCCTCTAGCTCTTTAAAAGGACGGCGATTATATGCCAGTTCTCCCTATTCCGTTAAGGTTTGTTAATATCTCATTGTCTTCGCAACATATTACTGTGCATTCCCTGGCAATAAGTCGGTTGTCGCAAAATCCGGCATCAGGTACCTTATGCGTCTTCTACCGGGGATATATTATAATTCCACATTCAATAATTTATATATAGTATTGATTTATATAATTATTTAATAAACAATATTTAAGAACTAGAGGAAATAAAAATAATGAAAAAATTGCTTTTCCAACTTGATACGGATGCTCATCCGGCTGTATTCGACACAGTGGTGGCTTATGATGGTGGTGCTGATCACGTCATCGGGCATGGCAATGTTACACCCGAAAATGTTACACCTTTAGTCGAAGGCGCTATTTTTACCCGTGCTCCAAAAGAAAAAAAATATACTGCCCTGTTTGTGGGTGGCAGCGACATGGTAGCAGGTGAACAGTTATTTAAAGCCGTACAAAAAAACTTTTTCGCTGATTTTCGTGTTTCTGTCATGCTCGATAGCAATGGCAGTAACACAACTGCAGCTGCAGGTGTTGCAAAGTTATTAAACAGCGGCGAAGTCAAAGGGAAAAAAGCGGTTATTTTGGCTGGAACTGGCCCAGTTGGCCAGCGCGCTGCGGTTATGTTAGCAAAAGAAGAGGCAAGTGAAGTTGTTATTACTTCCCGCCAATTAAGTCGAGCGGAGAAAGCCTGTGCAGATATTAATAAGAGTTTTGGTGTAGATATTACGCCTGCTGAAGGGGCAGATTATGATGCCCGTGCCAAGGCAATCGAAAATGCTCAGATTGTCTTTGCTGCTGGTGCTGCGGGTGTTGAATTATTAAAGCCTGAACACTGGGAAACTAATTCAAATATTGAATTAATGGCCGATGCAAATGCCACACCGCCGATTGGTATTGGTGGTACAGACATGATGGATCGAGGACAAGATCGAAATGGTAAAATTGTGTGGGGTGCGATCGGGTTTGGTACATTAAAACTCGCTGTTCATCGCGCATGTATCGATAAGTTATTTGAAAGTAATGATCAATTATTTGATGCAGAAGAGATATTCAGTCTTGCCAAGACAATGGCGTAAAATAGTAATTAAATAAAATTAACATTATTGTAAAAACAGGCTATAACTCAATTGGAACATTTAACTAACAAGATATTTTCAAGGATGAAATGCTCTGTTTTTACATTTTTTTTAATACTATTTTCATCTTCCATCTTTGCTGCAAGCTACCAGGAAGGAAAAGAAGCCTACCTCAATAAAGACTATGCCAGAGCACTTGAGATTCTTAAGCCCTTGGCTGAACAAGGTAATTCACAAGCTCAAATTACCATTGGCCTTATGTATGATTACGGTCATGGTGTTAAAAAGGATCCAGCTGAATCGATCAAATGGTATCGAATGGCAGCTGAACAAGGCGTACCACTGGTTCAACATGATATCGGCGTTAAATATTTTCAGGGACAAGGTGTAGAACAAAATTATCTGGAAGCTGCCAAATGGTGGAAATTGTCTGCTGCTGCAGGAATTGCTGATTCGCAATTTAATCTGGGCCTGATGCATTATCGTGGCATTGGGATTGAAAAAGATTATGTTAAAGCTGCAGAGCTTTTTGAAGCAGCCGCAAAACAAGGTCACGGTAATGCGCAATATAGTCTTGCAGTTATGTATGCTTTCGGTCAAAGCAAGGAAAAAGATTACAAAACGGCACTTGAATGGTTCGGGAAAGCAGCAGATCAAAAAATTGCACAGGCACAATTTAATTTAGGTGTCTTTCATGAAAATGGTTACGGCGTTAAAAAAAATAATAATAAAGCCTGGGATTGGTACAAATTGGCTGCCGATCAAGGTTTACAAGAAGCCATTGAAAAACTCAAAACCTTGAAAAAAGAACCTGCTCAAATAGCCGAAACCGCAGAAACTGAAATTTCTGCGTCTTCAACTGAAGATACATCAGAAGCTATTGGTTCATCATTTTCTATCCAGGACTTGACTACGGACACTTCTCGAGAGGGTCTAAATGTCAGTGATTGGCTTCGTCAACAATCGCCAAAAAACTATACCTTACAACTTGCCAGTGTTGTTAATGAAAACGATATAATTAAATTTATTAAAGAATCCAATTTTGGTCCAAAAGCCGGCTATATTGAAGTTATTGTTGATGGAACTAATCGCTATACTGCGGTATATGGTCTCTATGATACATACAAACAAGCCGAGCTTGCGATTAATGAATTACCAGCTTCGATACAAAGAGCAAAACCATGGGTCCGCAACACAGGAATTCTTCAGGGCATTTTGCGCTGATTATTAAAGGGGCAATTACCTAATGGCCTCGTTTAAGGAAATATTACGCAATAGTGAAGAAGAGTTACTCCAGCTCCTATATAAGTTTAATAAATCTGAAATTAGTGACAAAGACAAGGCTGAAGATATTGCAGCACAGTTAAAATTGCGTGAGGCCCAGTTAATTTGCGCAATTGGTTTTAACGAAAATGTAAAAGAAATACCTGAAATACCAATTATACTCGGATTCGAAAGTCTGGATGTATTATTCAATTCAAGAAATGAATATTTTACGACTGATATATACAAGCTTTTAACACTGGATAACATCCTGTCAATTTATTCTGCAGTCAAAAGTGACGTTCAGAATAAGCAAATCATGGAGTATCTATTAAAAAACCGGTTGATTACCATTGAAAAAAGAATCGAAGAAACCGTTAATTCCCTGATTATTGATAAATATAAAGCTGAGATGAAAGCTATATATTCGGATGAAATAGTTAGTATTGATTTTGTCGAAAACCGTTTAGACCAGTCTGATAGCGGGTTTCGGGCGCTTCTGAATGAAGTGACACTGATTGTTGAAAGTAAAATAATCCCTGTAGGTGATATTTTTTTTAGAGATTCTATCCTGCCTCAGGAAAAACGGAAGTTACTCGACAAGGGTTTGATACCTTCAAACCTGATTGAAATGCGTTTGGGTGATCCAAACATTACAGATGTAGAAAAGAAAATACTTTATGATTATAAAAAAATGCATCGCGAGAGCTAAATAATAACAATGCCAAGTTTTACAGAATTACTAACTGCATCGGATGATGAACTCGTCCGGATCTTTTATAAAGCCAGTGCGGGTGATGAAAGCGATTTTATCAAACGTATCAATATTATTGCCACGCAGCTTGGGCTTAATCATACCCAACTGGTATGTGCACTTGGATTTAACAAACATATTCGCGATCTGACAGATATTCAACAACAGTTGGGATTTAGATCATTTAAATTATTGACCTTAAGGCAAAACGAACTATTTACCACAGACACCTATACACAATTATCGATAGATAACATCCTGGATATCTATTCAGAAAGACTGGAAGACCAGGAAGTACTGGATACCTTACGGGAATTATTGCGACCCCGGCTTGAGCATATTGAAGCGAGTATCGAAAAAACCGGGGATCCGGGACACATCATTAGTTATAAAATGGAAATTCATTCCATCTATACTTCCAGAATAGCTGATAAGGAATTCGCCGATGACCGCTTAAAAAAGAATATCGGTAAATACCGCCAAATGGCGAATGAAGCAAATGTGATTATCGAAGCAGGCTATCATCCCCCAAGCAATCTGTTTTTTATGGATACGTTATCACCGGGGGAAAAACAGGATCTAATTGCTGGCGGTCATATTTCTACTGATATGATTAAAAACCGGCTACAAAACGCCAAGATCTCCGATGAAGAGCGTGAAATTCTGGAAGAGCATTTATAGGAATTTTTCCTGATAAATATAGGGAATTTTTCCTGTATTTAACCCAGATTTTTACCTATTGCAGCAACATATAGAATAACTTTAATTACTTACCTAATATAACACCACCAAATATAGACTCTGAGGGGGAGATATATTATGTGTACGCGTGGTATTGTCATTGGTATTACATTCATCATATTCTGGTCCACTGAAACCGCCTTTGCGGATGAACATATTCAGGAAAACGAGGCGATAGAAGTTATTGGTATCACACCTACTCACGGTGTTGGTTTACCGGAAGAATTAATCCCGTATAACGTTCAATCCGCTTCCAGTGATGACCTTGAGAAAAGCCAAACACTAAGCTTGACTGATTTCATGAATTTCAATCTGGGTAGCGTCACGATTAATGATGCTCAAAATAACCCGCTGCAAGCAGATGTACAGTTTCGCGGCTATACACTTTCCCCATTATTAGGATTACCGCAGGGCTTGGCAGTCTTTCAAAACGGTGTCCGGATTAATGAACCCTTCGGCGACTCAATGAACTGGGACCTGGTTCCGGAATCATCGATTGCCAGTATCAACCTGATTGGTGGTGCAAACCCTGTATTTGGTTTGAATACCCTGGGTGGTTCCCTATCAATCACTACAAAGAATGGTTTTACCCACCCCGGGCATAGTATTGAAACTTATGGTGGTTCATTCGAACGAATCGTTTCTACTATTGAATCAGGTTGGAATAATGGTACATGGGGATATTTTATTACAGCCAATTATTTTGATGAAGATGGCTGGCGAGATGCTTCACCTTCGGATGCGTTGAACTTTTTTGGTGCTGTCAGTTATCGTGGAACAGATACAACTCTTGATTTAACACTGAACCAGGCGCATACCGATCTGATTGGTAATGGTTCATCACCCGCAGAATTATTAGAGCTGGATCGTGCTGCTGTTTTTACGTCACCTGACCAAACAAAAAATGAATTAACCATGTTTAATCTCGAAGGTACGCATTGGGCAACGGATACGATTCAAATCAGTGGTAATGCATTTTATCGAAGGAACAGAACTGAGAGCTTTAATGGTGACGGAAGCGAGTTTGAAGGTGCCGGTGGTCTATTACAAGAGGATGGCGTAAATATAGAAGACCAAAATGGAGGTAACATAGCGGACACCAATGCCAACGGTTCAGAAAGAAATGCAATCAATAATATCAGCAATCGTGATCAGGAAGGCTTTGGTGCCAATATGCAATTTACATTGCTTGGTGATTTGTTTGGGCGTCAAAACCAGTTTATTTTCGGTGGTGGCTATCAGCAAGGCCTGATTGACTTTTTCTCTGCTGTTGAAATCGCAACGTTAGCATGTGAATTTAATGGACAAGATTGTACATTGGCAAATGCGGACCGATCGACGATTAGTACCGGACTATTTGTACCTGAAGAAGGCACAAACATTAAAGCCCACAACCGTGTCTGGTCACTTTATGCTACAGATACAGTTTCTATTACTGATAAGTTAGCGGTTACAGCATCAGCAAGATTTAATCACTCACATATTGTTCTTGGTGACAGATCACCTTCTTACGACTTTGCTGATCCGGATGACCCTGATGCACTGAATGGCGAACATGATTTTGACCGTATCAATCCAGCATTTGGTATAACCTATCAGATTAATGATAACAATGGTGTTTATGGTAGTTATAGCGAATCATCGCGCGCACCGACACCGATTGAATTATTATGTGCGGATGAAAATGCGCCATGTAACTTACCTAATGCGTTCCTTGCTGATCCACCACTGGAACAGGTTGTCACAAAGAGTTTCGAAGGCGGCTTCAGAGGAACATTGACTAATGGTATCAATTATCAAATCAGTGGTTTTCATAGCACCAATAATGATGACATCATCTTTGGTTCAACCGGTGGCACAACCTCCAGTCAGGGCTTTTTCAGAAACGTTGGCGACACACAACGTGTAGGTGCTGAAATCGGATTATCTGGTGTCTTCTGGAAAAACCTTCAATGGTATGCCGGTTACAGCTTTGTCAGCGCTACTTTTGAAGATGACTTTATCGGAATAAGTGCAAATCATCCAAACGCGGTTGATATAAATGGTGATGGCGACGCTGATGAAATACAAGTAAGTGACGGAGATCGCATTCCAGGTATTCCGGAACATTCCATTAAACTGGGTGGCTTATATAACTTCAATGATAGTTTTTCCGCCGGCATTAATATGATCTATAACTCAACGCAGATCTTACGCGGTGACGAAAGTAATGAACTAGGTCCCGTCGATGGATATGCTGTCGTTAACCTGAATGCAACATACAAAGTTAATAAAACTTTTTCATTCTTCGTCAGGGCAAATAATATATTTGACACCGATTATGAAACCTTCGGATTGCTAGGTGAAGGTGATGAGGTTTTTGATGGCTCTGGCGCTACGCAAGAATTTAGCGATGCGACATTTCTTGGACCAGGTGCCCCCATAAATGCATTTGCAGGGATAACTATTTCGTTCTAGTTAAACTACTCGTGTTTTGATTCCAAGGCGGGCTACTAGTCCGCCTTTTTTTATTTGTCTCGAAGCTTAATTCTTATTGCACTACCAATTGTAAAGACAATGGGTCTTTTTTGTGTTGGCAGAATATCAACTTTAGTACCACTTTTAGATTGCTTTATTCTTTTCTTAACGGATGTTTTTTTTCTTGAACTTTTCTTTTTTTTAACTTTTTGAGAAGTTTTTTTACCAGGAACTTTCTTCTTTTTTTTCTTTCTCGTTACTTTCTTTTTAGTAGCAGCTTTTTTATTTGATGCTTTCTTGCCAGTAGTTTTTTTCCTGGTTTTCTTTTTAGCTACTTTCTTTTTAGTAGCGGCTTTTTTACTTGATGCTTTCTTACCAGTAGTTTTTTTCCTGGCTTTCTTTTTAGTAGTCTTTTTCTTTACGGTTTTTTTTGATTTCTTTTTAACCATATGACTTATCCTTAAAACAAGTTAAAAAACTGGTGCCGGAAAGTGGACTCGAACCACCGACCCACGCATTACGAATGCGTTGCTCTACCAACTGAGCTATTCCGGCAATAAAAAGATTTAAAAGAATTTGTTTAGGGTTTATTTTTAACTCGAACAATAATATCAATACCAGATTTTACAGTATTACCCGGTAACTCAGGCATTGGATCAAACGTCATACTGTTGGATTCGAAATCCGAAAGTTCACCAGTATCTTCATTGTAAAAATGACAATGGTAAGAAGTATTCGAATCATAAAATATCTTTACAGGATCAATAATAACCTGTCGCAACAAACCTTTTTCAACGAACAGATTCAGCGTGTTATAGACCGTTGCTTTGGAAACATGTCCACCACTCTCATTGACCAAAGATAATACCTGTTCAGCAGAAAGATGCTGTGGCTTACTCAACATAACACGGGCAATCTCGATACGCTGCATGGTTGATTTGATGTTTAAACCTTGCAGAATTTCGTGCATTGATGCCCGTACATCCGATAATTCTTTAACGCTCATTTTCTGTTTCTCCATTAAACTATTATATTAGATGAAACGCTGTAAGTGGAGTTAAATAGGAGTCATTATTATTTAATCAGGCAATTTTTAGCGAGTTTTCTACTCTGGACGGATTAAAATTTTCCAGGGACATGAAAGATGTGATTCCAGCTAAATGATCGACAAGCAATTTTGCCGAAACAGGTGCCTGCAAAATACCTTTCCTGAAATGGCCGGCATTGATATAGATATTTTCATATCCTGTTATCGACCCAATAAATGGTTTTTGATCACCCGATGCAGGCCGTAACCCGGACCAATGTTTAATCAGCGTCGCCTTATTAATATCCGGGTAAATCGATATGGCCCAATCGAATAATTCCCGATATGCCGTTTCAGTGACGCATTTATTAAAACCTGTATCTTCCATCGTACTACCAACCAAAATATGCCCATCTAGTCTTGGAATCAGATAATGCCCACCGTCGAGAATAATAGATATTAATTCACGCTGCTTGAGTTTAAGACAAAGCATTTGTCCATGAACTGGTTTTAACCTAATTTCTCGATTGATGTTTTTTAATATTGAATTACACCATGCACCGGCTGTAATTATTAAAGAACCCGCTGATACACTTCCTTTATCAAATACTACGCCGGTAAATCTACTGTTATGCGTAATTATTTTTTTTACTTCTGACTCTTCGAAAATGTCTACTGATAATAGTTTTAAACTTTTACATAATGCCGCTATTAATCTGGGTGGTCTGATCTGGGCGATCTCAGGCAATAAAACGGATATTTGAGGCAAATTAATAGCTGCAGGAAGGTTATCTATATCTATGCATTGAATCTCTTTATCCTGTTGTGCCCAATTTAAGAGTCGATCGATATGATCCTGATCGATAACAATCAAACCGGAACGAAAATACCCAGGATCAATTCCAGTTTCATCTTTTAATGATTCACAATAATCCGGATACAGGGCTTTCCCCCGTCTGGACAATTCTGCGGAGTCAGGATGCTCTTGCCAGGGGCGCATAGACGATAAAATACCGCCTGCTGCCCAGGAAGCTTCCATGCCTAATATACCGCGATCAAAAATCGCAACACTGGCACCTCTCTTTGCGAGCTCACGTGCAGTTGTCATACCAATAACACCCCCACCGAGCACAATATAATCGTAATTATTCATGATGTTAAAATGCCAACCAGTTCACAAAAAACGCCATATGGTTACCGTTCATCGACCTAATTCTACCGTTTGTCTATTAACACTTAAGTACTTGAAGATATTTGCTATAAATACAATTATAAATTATTTCGTTTAATTTAATCGCGCGGAAAAAATTAATGAAAAAAAGAAAAAACCAGGCATTGGGGTTTACCATTCTTGAAATGATGATTGCAGTCGCAATCGCGGGCGTCATGGCTGCTGTTGCAGTTCCTAATTTAACAGCATTCGTAAAAAATAATTGTATGACGACATCTGCAAATAACCTGATTACCAGTCTTCAAATTGCAAAAAGTGAAGCAGTAAAAGGACGAACCACTATTACTGTTAACCCATCAAAAAATTCAGGGGATGCTGATTATGCAACTAATGAATGGGGCGAAGGTTGGACGGTATCAAACGCTACAGAAACCATTCGCGTTACCGAACAAACCTGTGGTATTGGTTCCATCACAATTGATGGTGACGATACGTCAGTTAGCTATGATTCTTCCGGGTTCACGAACACGACTTCTACTTTCACCATTTGTGATGACCGAACAGGCGAGACAGGACGTGTGGTAAGTCTAAACACACTTGGCAGACCCGCCACCACTAATGCAACTTGTCCATAAGGTGAATAAGATGAAATACAAAAAGATGACAGGTTTTTCACTAATTGAAGTATTAATCACATTACTAATCGTTGCTGTTGGTATTTTGAGCATCGCCGCTCTTCAATTCAGGGGGCTGCAATACAGTAACGATGCACATATGCGCAGTAATTATAATATCTTTGCTTACGACATTATGGATCGTATGCGCAATAACATGGCAAATATTGCGAACTATACGGGTGACTATGAAGTTCCAACGACCTGGCCATCGGGTGATGTCTGCAATGAAAACACAAGTCCTCCAACTGCAGCAAATGATCTGATTTGTTGGCGACAACAACTCTTCAATCATTTACCGCCAGGCAGTAATGCAAATATTACTACTGCAGCCGGGGTTGGCTACACGCAATACATTATTACCATGGATTGGAGAAGTAGAGATGACACTCTAAACACAATCAGACACATGCTAGCGGACCCAACATAATGAATACTTATAAAAAACAACACTTCGGATTGTCGCTCGTTGAATTACTGGTAGCGATTACTATTGGCGCATTGCTGCTAACTGCTGCAACAAGCTTGCTGGTTAACAATAAACGGATATATCAAACACAAAACGTGCTTGGGCGAGTACAGGAAACTGCCCGATTTTCAGTTGCAAGACTGGTGAATGATATCAGTATGGGTGGCTATTTTGGTTGTTCAGGTGATCTCAATACCGTTACAAATAACCTCAACGGAGTTACTAGCGGTAGTACTTATGATGTAGCAAACCCGGTTGAAGGTTTTGAAAATGCTGGCAACTGGCAACCTTCTAACACTGCCACAGGACTGACGCTTGTTGCCGGTACGGATGGCATCACTATCCGGCATATGTCAGGTGCGACATATAACATCGCAACACCTTATGTCGATGATGTCAGTGATGATGTATTTGTCGATGCCGCAAGCGGGATACAAGCCAATGACTACGTCGTTATATCCGATTGCAAAAGCACAGACATTTTCCGGGCAACCTCGGTTACCGAAATTGACGATGATACCGATGGCAACGCCGACAGGCTGCAAATTAAACACGCAGCAGGCTCGGGAAATAATACGACTGCCAATCTGGGTAATAAATATACGGATGATGCTGGCCGGTCAGCCCGGATGATTGTCAGACGTTATTACATTGCAACGGGCGCGAATGGACCTGGTTTATTTATGAATGGCGAAGAGCTGGTTGAAGGTGTCACCGATATGGAAATAGTTTATGGCATCAATTCCGATAGCGATGCTGATGCCGATGCCGATTCCTATGTCAGTGCCGATGCAGTGGGTGCGGCAAACTGGGCTAATGTCGTCAGCGTAAAAATAACCCTGACGTTTACCGCTCTAAATGAAGATTTCAGGGATATCCAGTCGAACGATTGGACATACACGACGACAGTAAGAGTACGTAACAACACGATTTCAATATAAATTATTAAATAGTTTTTGGAGTTTTTTTAATGATTAATAAAACAAAATTTAAAGAAATTAACAATCAAGATGGTGCGGTTTTATTTACTGCGCTTATGTTTTTGATCATCTTGACCATGCTGGCCGTATCGTCAATGACGACGAATACACTGGAAGAAAAAATGGCGTCTAACGCAGTTGAAAATAATTTATCTTTTCAGGCTGCCGATTCAGTCATGCCTGTGGCATGGGAAGATTTCTGGAATTCCGACGTCGCTAACTATAGTAACTTTGCTGATGTCACAATTACAAATTTTGATGGTAATCAAACTAGCATTACTTACTCGGCTGCACATGAGCAACAATCTGAAGCCGGACGCTGTGATGTTTCAAAACCGGAAGAATGTAATGAAAGTGGTGAAACCGCCAAACAACATTATCGAATAACGAGTACATCTACCACCTCTACAGGTTTAAACACTGTTGTATATGCGGGGGGCTATCGATGGGGGCCTGCATTTTGACAAATTTGATTTTGAAATTTAGAAATTTATTTTTTGGAGATTAAAAATGAAACCTATCGTATCAATCCTTGCACTACTTATACCTTCAGTTTTGTCTTTTAATATTTCTGCTGGTGAACGCGGTGCCACCACTTTGGACCGGGGTCTTGATGGCACCATTCGTTACTACGATGTGATCTGTCCATCTGAAAAACGAACCGCATTAAGTTATGACTTTCAAACCAAGGAAACCTGCGTCATACCGGTCAGTGGTGACGGAACAGAAGTTTGTAAAGTCAACTGGGACAAAGACCAGGCAGCAAAAGACGCCTGCAAATAATCTGCCTTAAAACAACAAATCGAATTTAATTAGTGAGATCATGATTATGAACTACTCAATCCTTAAAAAACTGGGCTACTTTTTCATGAGTTTTACTCTTGTTATAAGTGGCAACGCGAGTGCGGCAATCATTGCCGATGATACCGAGATCTATTTCAGTGCCGGAACCGACACATCCGGTACGGTTGATCAAACTATCATTCCCAACATCCTGTTTATCCTTGATACCTCCGGTAGTATGACAGCATCCGTCCCACAGGCCGGTGGTGATCAGCGAATCAAGGTATTGAAGGACGCGATGAAGTCAATTATTAATGATGTCGAGGATGTCAATATTGGCTTAATGCGTTTCACCTCGGGTTCCGGTGGTCCTGTTTTATTCCCAGTTTCATTTATCGATGGAAATGTCGGTAATGTTGTCAGCGAGGTGGGGTCTGCTAACGAATTAACGTATGAAGCGACCGTATCCAGTGGCCTGAATGACGGTGAAGAGAATAATGATGGCGCCGGTGATGACGGTGAAATGACATTAGGTGATACGATCCTTGAGACCATTGCCATTGAAACCGTTACCAATATCGGTTCAACCGTAGATATCTCTCAACGTATTGATGGTGGTAACCGCGACGCCGAGGAAGACCTCGACGATGGCAGTATGTCCCGTGGTGGTAGCCAGTTAGACCACCGTACCAGTGGTAGTACCGAACTGGTCGGCCTGGTATTTCGTAATATAAATATTCCTGATAACTCACTTATCAATAGTGCCTTTATCGATTACACCTGTCGTAGAACAGGATCATCGTCGACCAACATGACGATACATGGTTTCGATGAGGACAATCCATCTGATTTTGCCAACACAGCGTTTGATATCTCCAGTCGTACCAAGACCACAGCATCTGAGACCTGGACCGGCGTTACGCCTTGTACCAGCACTAACCAAGTAATTACCAGTGTTGATATCAAGGATATCGTGCAGGAGATTGTCAGTCGAGGTTGTTCCAATGCAGCATCGGCGACACCTGATCCAACAGATTGTACTTATGCCAATGACCGTATGGGTTTTATCGTGACGACGACAACCGGTAACCGTAAGATTCGCAGTCGAAACGACAGTAGTAGCAGGGCACCCCGTTTGCGTGTCCAATATGAAACTACTACGGCCGTCTCCGGTGCCGGTGATAAACAGATCATTGGTTTCAGGTTTGAAAACATCAAGATTCCAAAAGACGCCACCGTGACTTCGGCCAGTCTGGTATTCACACCGCAGGTGGATGATACCGGAACCACCGTCTGGGATATCGATGCCGAAGATTCTGGCGATTCCGCTGAATTTGACATCGCCGACACCAATTTTTCCGGTCGAACCATGACCGGTACGCCGGCGAAATGGAGTGTCCCTGCCTGGACAACTGACGTTCAGGTAGAAACCACCGATAACAGTACGCGTGATTTAAAACAAGTTGTGGCGGATGTTGTATCACACGCAGACTGGTGTGGTGGCAATTCAATGAGTTTCTTTATTACCGATGCGACAAACTCGGCTACGGTTTTCCGTGAGATACAGAGTTTTGAAAACAACTCATCCAATGCAGTTAAATTTAAATATGGCTATACCAGTGGTACGGGTACCTGTTATGCGGCTACAGAAACTGGTCAGAGTTCAATCCTGGCTGACGATGCCGAACAAAATGGCACGACCGTTACCATTAATGGCACAGATCTGAGTCTCGGAACAGATACGGTTGGTATCCGTTTTCAGGGGATAGAAGTCCCTCCAGATGCATCCATTACTGATGCAAGATTGAAATTCTATGCGAAATCGACAGATACCAGTACGGCCTCGTTTACCATCAAAGGTGAACTACCGAGTGACGGCGATTCCAATGTCTTTACGGCGTCAGATAACGATATCAGCAGTAGAACCTTTTCAAGCACTACTGTTACCTGGGTCCCTGATGAATGGAACACCGTTGGTTCCTTATATACCAGCGATGATATCAAATCCATTGTCACTGACATGGTAAAATCTTCCAATAGCTGGGCCAGTGGCAATGATATGGCTTTCGTGATTGCACCGGGCTCCGGTACTCGAACTGCAGAAAGTTGGGACAGCAACCCGGCATTTGCGCCTCGTTTGACCATCACATACGAAGACACGGCCGACAGTAGCTTCAAGACAGTCAGGGAACGATTGATCGAGGTAGTTGACGATCTACCCGCAACTGGTGCAACGCCGGTAACCGAGACCCTGACCGAAGCAGCCTATTATTGGCGGGGTGAAGATGTGAAATGGGGCTTAAACCGTGCAAGTAATCGTCGAAACAGGATTAGCCATGCCGGTAGTTATTGTATTGATAATAGTGGCACCCTGGATTGCCGTGGTGCTGATGTAAGTGACAGTTCATATAGTCCTGCGACAGATCAATTTGGTGTGCAAACATCGACGAGCTGTAATATGGCAACTAACCCGAGCGGTTCAAGTTGTGCTAGCCAAAATATCAAAGGGACGCCAACCTATATCAGCCCGTTTAGCTCGACACTGACATGTCAAAATAACTATCAAGTCTTGCTAACAGACGGCTCCGCTAATAGCAGCAGCAGTGCATCCCAAGATGATGTAGAAGCTATCATTGGTGCAAGCAGTTGTTTGGCAAATAATAGTTCCTTTAAAACAGCGGGTGATAGTTCGCACACTTATACTAGCAGCGAAAAATGTTCAGTCGACCTGGCAAAACACATGCAAGAGAAAGACCAATCGACATCTAGCGTGGGTAACAACCTGGACGGTAACCAGACCGTCAGGAGTTACACCATTGGTTTCAACCTCGGTACCAGCACTAGTGCACTGGCCAACAAGCAGTTCTTAACAGATATTGCCCGGGTTGGTAATGGTGAATACTTCGATGCGACGACAGCGGGTTCACTGGTAGATGTGTTTAATACTATTTTGACGGATGTTAAAAGTGATCCGACATCATTCTCGGCACCATCTATCGCGGTGAATACCTTTAACCGCCTGTTTAGCCGGGATGATATTTACTTTGGCTTGTTTACTCCGGCACTGGAAACCCGGTGGGAAGGTAACCTGAAGAAATATAATGTCTGTACGGTTACCGATTTTAACAATACACCTAGTGACACAAGTGATGATTGTGAATTAGGTGAAGTACTCGACAAAGACAACCTATCAGCCGTTGTTGATGATAGTACTGCTGTTGACGATGGTGAATTCAAGACAACGGCCACCAGTGAATGGACCAATGCCGCTGTTTCTCCTGATGGCCGTGCCGTCGAAGTCGGTGGTGCCGGTGGTGAAATAACGGACTATACAGACCGTATCATATATACGGACATCAACAATTCCGGTACGGCTTCTAGCGGTACTGCTCTTTCCAGTACCGGTTTCAAGATCACGGACACCAACTGGACAGGTAGTAATACGACATTGACCAAGGTCAGGAATACTGTTTGTACCGGTACCGACACACCACCGGACACTGATTGTGTTGACTTGATGAACTGGATGCTGGGTAAAGACGTCGATGATGAGGACAATGACGGTAGTTCCACAGATACCCGTTTCTGGTTCTCCGATGTCTTGCATTCCAGTCCAAATGTCATGACCTATGCCTTTGATAACACCAATAGCAAGTTTATTGACAAGATCTTGGTGGGATCCAATGCCGGCGGTTTACATTTTATTAATGGTGAATCCGGTAAGGAGGAATGGTCTTTCGTACCGAATAGCTTATTAGCTAAACAAGCTGCCTTACGGACAAACCTGACCACTGCCCATACCTATGGCCTGGATGCGACGCCGGTACTACGTGTTGAAGATGCTGATGAAGATGGAACGATTGAATCGGGAGACAAGGTACACGTCTACATGACGATGCGACGTGGTGGTACATCTATGTATGGCCTCGATATATCTGCAGTGCTGGGTGATGGCGATGTCAATGCAACCAACCTCGTTGTGCCCAAATTCCTCTGGCGAATCGACGCTGTCGACAACTCCAGCGGTGGACTTGATAGTGCAACAGGTGACTTCTCACGGATGGGACTGACGTTCTCAGAACCGGTCGTTGCCGACATAAATACCAGTGGTGGTACGACTAAAACTGTCCTGATATTTGCCGGTGGCTATGATGAAGACCTGGATAGTTTTGATGGCAGCGGCAATAAAAAGTTTGGCCTCGAAGCAGGTTCACCTAACCAGGGTAATGCCATCTATGTCGTTGATGCCGATACCGGCGCGCTCATCTTCTGGATAAGTCATGCTGCAGATTCGACTGAGGGTATCACTGCCAGTGGTGCTGATATAGAAATGCCCGGTATGTGGTACTCCATCCCATCAAATATCACAGTATTTGATTCGGATGGCGATGGTGCAGATGATCGTCTGTATGTCGGTGATACAGCCGGTAAGATCTGGCGTGTTGATCTGGGTAACGATATTAATCCAGGTGGTTCGGATCCGGAAGGCAGTACTGTCGTAGGTCAATTCGCTGACTTATCTATTGCCGGTACTGTTGCACAAGAAAGACGTATTTTCTTCCGTCCTTCGGTTGTACAGGTACGCGACACGACTTTCTCGAATGCTGCAAACGGTGAGTATGATTACGTTGTCGTCACGACAGGTAACAGAGCGAACCCACTGGCGCTATCCACTTCTGATAGACTGTATGCGCTACGAGATAGTCAGATCAGTGTCATGACCGACGGTGGGAACGGTGTGGCAAGTGGTTACCCGAATAATATTGCCGGAGCATCTAATTCCGCTCCGATTGATAATGACGACCTGGTTGGTATTACCTTGGGAACAGGCTTAACGGGAACAACCGATGAGCTAAATGCTGAAGGTTGGTATCTTGATTTCGATACCACGGGTATCGCAATTGACGGTAGTTCTGGTAATACCGATGGTGAAAAAGGTCTGGCAGCAGCCAGAGTCCTGTTCGGTACCATCCTGTTCTCAACCTTCGTCCCTGAAGATGCAAGCCAGATCATCACTGGTGAAGAAGCCTGTGAAGCACAGGTGGGTGATGGACGTGCATATAACCTGGGGATCCTGGATGGAAAACCAACGTTGAACTGGGACGGCAACACGTCAACCAATACAGCTGCCGATGCAGTGATGACCCTGGGTGCAGGAGGTATCCCACCTGAAGTGGTACCTGTCTATACCACTGAAGGAACAACCTACCTGTTCGGTAAGGAAAACCCGCCAGGCACGTCTGCAAATACAGCCCTACAGACTTACTGGTACCAGGAGCAAAAATAGTGG
Source organism: Gammaproteobacteria bacterium (assembly GCA_028281365.1). Classification (GTDB taxonomy): domain Bacteria; phylum Pseudomonadota; class Gammaproteobacteria; order Eutrophobiales; family Eutrophobiaceae; genus JANQJZ01. The sequence continues at coordinate 17,374 of JANQJZ010000043.1, forward strand.
TTAAGTGCCCCGGGCTACATAGCCCGGGGCTAATTATTCTGGAGAAATATTGTGATACGATCTGTATGTCCTAAATATAAAAATGGAAGAAACGAATGATGCTTTCAATTAAAAGATCCCCTGGTTTCACACTGATAGAATTAATGATTACTGTCGCTATTTTGGCAATCATAGCTGCGATCGCCATCCCTAACTACTCCAAGTACAGCATGCGAGGAAAACGAGCTGAAGGTCGTGCAGCATTGTTAAATGAAGCTGCGTTACAAGAAAGGAATTACTCTAATAATCGTCAATATACAAGCACTGTTCTTTCCGGAGATCCACCCACCTGTACTGTTGCTGGGACGCAGAGTGAATCATGTAATTACACTTTGTCAGTTGTTGCCTCGGGAACAGGAAATCAGGATTTTGATGCTACTGCTACTCCTTCAGGTTGGACGGATGATGAATGTGGTGCACTAGGTCTTGATGAAACCGGAACAAAAACAGAAGGTGGAACTTCAGATGTAGCGTATTGTTGGGGCAAATAGTCTACGTAGTTCTGCGTTTCCTAATAACATCTTTTTAAAAATCATGTGTAATCTTATTTCACTTTTACAAGTTTCCTGTCGGCTATTATTTGTGTCATTTGTTTTATGTTCTCTTACCAGTTGTACAGATGAACAGGATAAAAATAAAACAACACCGAACTCTATTACAACTGTAACAGGGCAGGAAACCAATATCGCTGACACAGCAGCCGAGAAGCAAATAGAACAGGCATCACCTGGAACAAAAACGAACTATGCGGTTTTACAAAAAAAGATAATTTATGGTGCAGCAAAACTCGCTGATGTAAAACTCGCATTAACTGAAAAAGATGTCGGCTCTCTAACGAATACCGTGCACGGTTTATACTCAATGCGCTGGCACAGAGGTGTTTATAATTTACTGGATGATATGTGGGATCTAAATAAAGAGAAACATCCTGATCTTGCCTGGGAGTTACTGGAAAAGGCGCCGGTTAGAATTGCTCTGGCAAGCACAATTAACAGAACAAAAATAGTCAATACCGAGGAACAGAAAGAGTACATTCGTGCACACAAATATGACGACCACGAATTTCATCGCGCACAGGTTGTTGTTGCATTGGGTATGAATGGTGAGGTCTCTGATATTGAATACATCAAATCAATGGCCTCAGGGGATAATCATTATGTCGCCCAAAGTGCGATTAGTGGACTGGCATTGATGGGTGGTAACGAAGCTAAATACGCTCTTGCTGAAATTTGGCGAAACTTTCAGGGAACAAAGAGAGGTGAACTTGCAAAAACTCTAATCCAAAAAGTTTATAATCAAACGCCGACTCTGGATAAACCTGAACAGATAAAAGAAGAATAAAAATATTTTATTGTTTAGTTAATTACACGCTTCTTTTACTTGCTCTTTAGCACGCGCCAAACCTGCCAGTCGTTCTTCTTCTCCCATAATTGTTCGGCTGCCATCATCATTTACATAATTTACCCGTGGTCGTTCAAAACTTGCCTGGCTGGCTTTGGCAGCCTGACAACGCGCTTCTTTTTCTGCCGCAATTTTCTTTTCTTTTTCGGCTAATTCCACCCGTTTTTCCCTATCAGTCTGCAGCTTATCAGCCTGTTTCCTTTGTGCCTCAAGTTGTTTTTGTGCTGCTTCGGTGTCGACCCTGGGTGGTGGGCTAATTTCTTCGCCCTGGATATCTCCCGGAGGAGGACTTTGTGTATAGTGGGTATTCCCATCTTCATCGACCCATTTATACATTTCAGCTAATACGCTTTCAGGGAGAGCGCACAACAGTATTAGTGTTAGAAGTACATTAAATCTATGATCTATTAAGAATTCCATTTTTCACACCTTAAAAATATGTGTCAGATTGATGAATTTCATGTGTACCTATTTATAAAACTATTGTAACCTATTGAATATTCTTATGTATATGACAATTAATAGATATCAGGGTTCAAAATATTCAGACAATATCTATTATGGTTTAAATTGCTTAATCGATTTACTGATTTGGAGAGAAATATGAAAAAACTCATGATCATTTTTTTATTTTCAATCCCGTTTTGCATGAGTATTTCGACCTTCGCTGCGGTAAAAATTGTTGAATGTGAAGATGAAGAAGGAAACCGCTCGTTTTACAAAAACTGCCCGCCCGGTATGACCATTGTAGGTGAAAAAAAGGTGAGTACGGGCACAGGTACTGTTGAGAATGTGGTCGCACCTGGCCTGGGTGCCAAAAAATCTGCAACCTTATATGTTATACCTGGATGCGATACCTGTGATGAAGTCAGGGAATTTTTAAAGGACAATGAAGTATCTATAACAGAGATAGATGTTTCCAGTGATTACGAAGTACAGACAAAATTTGAAGCAATTGCAGGCGAATTGCGCGTGCCGGTCACAGTAATCGATGGGCAAGTTATCCATGGGTATAAACGCTCAGAGTTTAAAACCGCATTGGGACTAGGCTCAGAAAGTGCGGCTCAAAAACCGGAAGAAGAAACAGAAAAAAATTAAATCACGCGATTTCTTTTTCCTGAAGTAATTCTTTTGGCAAGGAAAATACAACCCGTTCTGTTTTTCCAGGCGCTTCTTCTACCATAGTGGCACCCCACTCCTTTAGCTTTGCAATTACTTCTTCTACCAATACTTCAGGTGCGGAAGCGCCCGCAGTCAAACCTATATTTACCTTGTTGTTAAGCCATTCCTTTTTGATTTCCGATGCATCATCGATCAAATAAGCCGGAACACCTGCCTTTTGTGAAATTTCCATCAAGCGTGTGGAGTTGGAACTATTAGGTGAACCAACAACCAGGATCAGATCACATTGTGTCACAAGTTTCTTTACCGCATCCTGGCGATTTTGTGTGGCATAACAGATGTCTTCTTTCTTGGGACCATCAATATTTGGAAACCTTTTTCGTAACGCATCGATAACTTCAGCGGTGTCATCCATTGATAAAGTAGTTTGAGTTACAAACGCTAAAAATTCAGGATTTTTAACCTGTAACTTCATAACATCCTCGACTGATTCAACCAGATACATACCACCATTTCCATTCCTTGGTCTGTACTGACCAATTGTTCCCTCTACTTCCGGATGACCTTCGTGACCAATCAATATACATTCACGTTCTTCATCCTGATATTTGCCTACTTCCATGTGTACCTTGGTTACTAAAGGGCAAATCGCATCAAAAACTCTGAGATTACGTCGGCTAGCTTCTTCCCGAACAGCCTTTGATACACCATGGGCACTGAATATGACGGTTGAATCATCAGGAACTTCATCCAGTTCTTCGACAAATACAGCACCTTTATCACGTAATGAATGTACAACATATTTGTTATGCACAACTTCATGACGCACATACACAGGCGCACCAAATAAAGATAAAGCTCGTTCAACAATTTCTATCGCCCGATCTACCCCGGCACAAAAACCACGAGGATTAGCAAGTAATATCTGCATTTATGTTTATCCCGTTAAATAACTATCAGGTAATTATATCAATATATTAGGATTCAATCTTGGCATCACTGAATAAAAAGGCATCGATTATTAGCATTATGGCACCAATGGTAATCGCCGAATCCGCGATATTGAAAGCTGGCCAATACCATTCACGATAATAAACCTCAATAAAATCGACAACATATCCTAAATTTATGCGGTCCCATAAATTTCCAAGCGCACCTCCAAGAACAAAAGCCAGCGCAGTTAACAACCAACGACGGTCTTTTGGCAAACCGAACATCCAGATTATTATTGCAAGGCTGATGATCGAGGCCAGTACTATAAAAAACCAACGTTGCCAACCACCCGCCTGGCTTAAAATGCTGAAGGCAGCACCGGTATTGTGCATTAATGTCAGGTTAAAACCGGGTACAACAGGAACCGCCTGATATAAAATTAATTCACTGGAGGCATAGCTTTTCGTAACTTGATCGAGAATCAAGATAATTACTGATAAAACTAGCCATTTAACCATAACGATAACTGATCATTTTAAATAGAGATGTTTTTTACACAACGACCACATAACTCCGGATGATCTTTGTGACTCCCAACATCTTCACGATGGTGCCAACAACGAATACATTTTTCATGTTTTGATGGCGTTGCATATACATACAGACCTTTTATATCTGTTTCTTTTGCCTCATCGATCCGATCCTTTTCTGCATTAACCCGGGCATATGATGTAATCAAAATAAATCGTAATTCGTCACCAAGCTTTTCAAGCTGTTGATATATTTCTCCATTACAATAAATATCAACTTCTGCATCGAGCGGTGAACCGATCTCACCATCGACCCTGAGTTGTTCCAGTTTTTTATTGATCTCATCGCGAACTGAAATTATTGATTGCCAATATAACAACCTGTCCTGGTTAACTTCGATCTCTAACTGATACCAATCCTCAAGAAATACAGAAATGCCACGCTTACCCGGCAAATTCTTCCATATCTCATCGGCAGTAAAACTTAATATCGGTGCCAGCCAACGTACCAACATCTCGACAAGATGATAGTTTACTGACTGCGCAGAGCGTCTTTCCAGACTGGTTTCGGGTGTGGTGTAAAGACGATCTTTGATGATATCCAGATAAAAGCCGCCCATCTCGACCACACAAAATTGATGTAACATCTGATAGATCAAATGAAATTCAAAATCATCATAGGCTTTAATTATTTTTTTCTGTAACGCGAATGCATGTTCAATAGCCCACTTATCAAGTTCCAGCATCTCATTGAATGGGACAATATCCTTTTCCGGATCAAAACCATTTAAATTTGAAAGTAAATAACGCGTGGTATTACGAATACGTCTATATGCATCGGCCATCCGCTTCAGAATTTCATCGGAGACATTCATTTCATTACTATAATCTGTTGCCGCAACCCATAACCGTAAAATATCCGCACCTAAAACATTCATGACTTTTTGTGGAGCAACAACATTACCTTTCGATTTGGACATCTTCATGCCCCTGGCATCAACAGTAAAACCATGTGTCAGAACATTTTGATACGGTTGCCGACCCTGATGAATTGCAACAGAAGTTAACATCGATGACTGGAACCAGCCGCGATGTTGATCAGAACCTTCAAGATAAAGATCAGCAGGGAAATGTAATCGTTCATCAGCATTAAGCACTGTGTCATGTGTTACACCTGAATCAAACCAGACATCGAGTGTATCGACGACTTTTGAATATCGATCAGCATCATCACCTAGAAGCTCTTTTACCTCTAATTCAAACCACGCATCGATTCCTTGTTGTTCAATTTTCCTTGCTACTTTTTCGATTAACGCTGGTGTATCAGGATGTAATTCCTGAGACTCTTTATCAATAAATACTGTTATTGGAACACCCCATGTCCGTTGTCGAGAGATACACCAGTCCGGCCGGTTCTCAATCATTCCATAGATGCGTTCCTCGCCCCAGCCTGGTTTCCATTTAACATTTTTAACGGCTGTTAATGCCTGGGCACGTAGACCATTTGCATCCATACTAATAAACCATTGTGGTGTCGCACGAAAGATAATCGGTGTTTTATGCCGCCAACAATGTGGATAACTATGCAACATTGTTTCCTGATGCAAAAGCAAACCGTTTTTTTCTAATACGTTTATTACAGAATCATTCGCTTTAAATACATATTGGCCAGCAAATAATTCCGTGTTTGGTAAAAAGCAGCCGTTATCGCCGACAGGATTATCAACAGGCAGGTCGTATCGCTGGCCAACAATAAAGTCATCCTGACCATGCCCCGGTGCTGTATGCACGGCACCCGTTCCTGCCTCCAGGGTGACATGTTCACCTAAAATAATCGGCACTTGTCGATCATAAAGCGGATGCTGGAGTTTGATGCCTTCTAATACTTCACCTTTACATCGACCCAGTATATCTCCGGTGTCTTTTCCACTTCTGCCTAAAACAGATTCATAGAGTCCTTCAGCAAGCAGTATGATTTCATTATCAACATCAATGAGCACATAATCATATTCAGGATGAATGGCAACAGCCTGATTTGCAGGAAGGGTCCATGGTGTTGTTGTCCAGATAATTACAAAAGCCGATTCGATACTGTCATTCAAATTAAAGCACGATGTTAATTGTTCCAGATCAATTACTTTAAAACGAACATCAATTGCCGGTGATTGTTTGTCTTCATATTCAACTTCAGCTTCAGCAAGGGCCGAACCACAATCCGTACACCAATGGACCGGTTTCACGCCTTTGTTTAAATGACCCGCTTCAATGATCTTGCCTAATGAACGAACAATATTTGCCTCTGTAGCAAAACTCATTGTTAAATAAGGTCGTTCCCAATCCCCAAACACACCTAAACGAATAAAATCCGTTTTCTGTTTTTCTACCTGTTTTAATGCGAATTCCCGACATGCATTTCGAAATGATGTTGCATCAACCTTGACACCTGCCTTACCAACTTTTTTCTCAACCTGAAGCTCAATCGGTAAACCATGGCAATCCCAACCAGGAACATAAGGCGCATCAAAACCATTCAGGCTTTGAGATTTAACAATAATGTCTTTTAGAATTTTATTTACCGCATGACCAATGTGTATATCACCATTTGCATAAGGTGGACCATCATGCAAAATAAATTGCTTATTACCTTTTCGTTTTTCCCTGATCTGCTCATATAGATCATTTTCAATCCAATGTTTTAACATTTCAGGCTCTCGTTGAGCCAGATTCGCCTTCATAGGAAAATCCGTTTTCGGTAAATTTAATGTATCTTTGTAGTTACTCATTAATATATTAGTTTCTAGTTATAATTTTTTAAACTTATCCTGGCACTCTCGATGTCCAGTTTTATTTGCGCGATCAATTCTTCCTCTGAATCAAAATGACCTTCTCCACGTAATTTTTCCAAAAATTCTACTCGCAGGCTGTGTCCATAAAGTTCCTGATCGTAATCCAGTATATGCACTTCCAGTACTACCTTGTCGCCTTTATAAACCGGACGAGAACCGACATATACTACGGCATCAAGCGGCTCTTTTTCCAATCCATATACTCGACCGGAAAATATTCCTTCAACGGGTGAAAAGTAACGATGTAGTTCTATATTTGCCGTAGCAAAACCTATTCTGCTTCCTCGTTTGTCTCCATGTACGACCCTGCCACTGATACGATAAGGCCGGCCTAACATATCTGTTGCTTTAGTCATCTTCCCTTCTGCCAAAGCCTTTCTAATCAATGTACTGCTAATACGCTCATCACCCAGGTTATATGATTCGGTCTTGCTAACAACAAAATCGTGCAACTTGGCTGCTTCCAATAAATATCGAAGATCCCCTTCACGGTTTTTTGCAAAACGAAAATCATCACCAACAATCAATCTTTTAACTACCAGTGCAGAGACAAGTATTTCATCGACAAATTCAACGGCAGATTTATTTGCCATGTCTTCATCAAATTTGAGACATACAACGCGGTCAATTCCTTCACGCTGAAACTCATGCAATTTTTCTCGCAACCGTGTCAAGCGGGATGGTGCCTTATCAGATGAAAAAAATTCAATCGGCTGTGGTTCAAAGATTAATACTGTCGATACCAGATTCGATTCTACAGCAACAGTTTTCAATTGTTTCAAAACTGCCTGATGTCCCAGGTGGACACCATCAAAATTACCTATCGTTAAAGCACAATCCTTTTTATTATTGAGAAGATTTGCAAACCCTCGAATAAATTCCATTAGCTATCAAACTCCTGATTATACTGATTGCACAGGCGCTGTCATTTCTTTCAATCGCAAACCTAATATCATCAAAACAATAAAATAAACTGCCATCCCTGCAAATACCCATAAGCAAAGATTTGATACGCGTTGAAATACACTCCATTGATACCAGACTACATTTTCACCAGCGCCGACGAACACCAGCAAACCCATGAGTGTTATACCTGCCATAATTTTGAACAAGAATGCCATCCAGCCTGATTTAAGGATATAAACCCGATCACGTTTTAATACCCAATATAAAATTATTGCTTGCAGACAAGCTGATAATGATGTCGCCAATGCAAGCCCTGTATGCGCCAGTGGTCCGACTAGCAGTAAATTTAATACCAGATTTGTAAACATAGCGATAACACCGATCTTTACCGGTGTTTTAGTATCCTGACGGGAAAAAAAGCCTGCCGACAAAACCTTAATTAAAACAAATGCAGGTAAACCGACTGAATAGGCAATAAGACTTTGGCTCGCCATCTCTACGTCATAGCTTGAAAACTCTTTATATTGAAACAATGTTGTTAATAACGGTGCAGCCAGGGTAATTAATCCTATAGCTGCAGGTAATGAAATCAAAAATACCCAACGTAATGCCCAATCCAGCATATTCGAAAAATTTTCACTCGAACCCTGGGCATGTTTTTCAGATAAATTTGGAAGAATAACAGTCGCTAAAGCAATGCCAAATACGCCAAGTGGAAACTCGACTAACCGATCTGAAAAATATAACCAGGAAATACTACCCGTTACCAGAAATGAGGCGATTAATGTATCGATTAATAAATTAATTTGCACAATAGATACGGCAAACAGTATCGGCAACATTAATTTTAAAATTCGTTTTACTCCCTCCGGATCTCGATTAAACCCCGGCCGGGGCAACATACGAATCTGCAACAGGAACGGTAATTGAAATAACAATTGAACTACGCCTGCTATAAAGACACCCCAGGCTAATGCCTTTACCGGTGTTTCCATTAATGGCGCCAACCAGATTGCACAGATTATCAAAGAAAGATTAAGTAATACCGGTGTAAAAGAAGGAACAGCAAACCTTTTATAGGTATTTAGAATACTTCCGGCAAATGCCGTTAATGATATAAACAGAATATATGGAAAAGTTATCTTCAGTAGATCACTTGCCAGGGTATGTTTTGCTGAATCACCGATAAACCCAGGGGCGAATATACTGATGAGTACAGGACTAATCACAACTCCCAAAATGGTTACGATAAATAAGACTAAACTTAATGTCGCCGCAGTCTGATCGATCAAGGCATGGACATCTTTTTCATCACGTTGCTCTTTATACTCAGCTAAAACTGGAACAAATGCCTGGGAAAATCCACCTTCTGCAAACAGTCGGCGAAGAAAATTTGGAATACGAAATGCCACAATAAAGACATCAACGCCTAAACCTGCACCAAAAAAACGGGCAATGACAATATCGCGTATCAATCCAAAAATACGTGATATCGAAGTCATCCCGCCGACGGTAAAGGTCGATTTCAATAATTTCAGGCTCATAGCTGCATTTGATACCGATTTAGATTATTAAATATAATTTCTATCTGTTTGTTTTTTCATAGAATTATTACTGGGTTACATAGCATAGCATATCCTGTGTTGAGGATTGACAAATAGCCTCAATATCCGCATGATGTCGCGCCTTTAAACAAGCTAATCAGGAGCAAAGTGTGGCAAATATCGCATCAGCGAAAAAGCGTGCAAAACAGGCAGAAAAATCACGCCTGCATAATGCAAGTCAGCGTTCTATGCTGAGAACCCAAATCAAGAAAGTAATAAAGGCAATCGACGCAAAAGATAAGGAAGGCGCTCAAAACGCTTACAAAGATGCCGTACCTGTCATCGATGCTATGGTAAGCAAGGGAATTATCCATAAAAACAAGGCCGCACGCCATAAATCAAGACTTAATTTAAACATCAAGGCATTATGATAATTAAACCGGCACAAGCCGGTTTAATTTTAGATAAGTATCATATTGTCCCGATGAATAAACTCATCCTCACCATACTCACCAAGTAAATCACAAATCTCTTTACTCGATTTTCCTGCTATTTTACGTGCCTGATCGGAATCATAATTCGTCAAACCACGTGCTATCTCGCCACCATTTGAGTCTACACAGGCAATAATTTCACCCCGTTTAAATTCACCAGTAATCGATTTAATCCCGACAGGTAATAAACTCTTACCATTTTCCTTTAAGGCTTTGACAGCACCATCATCCAGAGTCACTGATCCTTGTAAATAAGTCTGGTTAGCGAGCCATTGTTTTTTGGCCTTAATACTTTCTTCAGTTGAAGATAATAAGGTTCCTGCATTTTCACCATCAGCAATCCTGAGTAAAACAGAGTCATCCAAACCCGAAGCTATAATAGTATTCGTACCAGATCTAGCGGCAATAGATGCAGCTTTAATTTTCGTTCGCATACCACCTCGGCCAAGACTTCCACCTTCACCGGAGTATTCTTCAAGTTTAGGATCATTAACTTGTGCATTTTCAATCAACTCGGCCGAACTATCTATGCGAGGGTCAGATGTATAAAGCCCTTTTTGATCTGTCAATAATATGAGCAAGTCTGCATCAATCAAATTTGCAACTAACCCGGCCAATGTATCATTATCCCCAAATCGTATCTCGTCAGTAGCAACTGTATCGTTTTCATTAACAATCGGAATAACTTTTAATTTGATCAAGCTTGTCAAACTGGAACGTGCATTTAAATAGCGTGATCGATTTGCTACATCATCGTGAGTTAATAATACTTGCGCAGTCTGTTTTCCATATTGTTGAAAACAGGCCTCATAAGCCTGAATTAATCCCATCTGTCCTACTGCTGCCGCTGCCTGTAAATCATGAATGACCGTCGGACGTTTTTCCCAACCAAGCCGTGTTATTCCTTCAGCGACAGCACCGGAAGAGACAATAACAAATTCAATATTACGTCCCATCAGCTTGGCGATTTGACCAACCCAGGTATCGAGTAACTCGTGTTTTAGTCCACAGCCGTTATCAGTAAGTAGTGCGCTACCGATTTTAACTACCCAACGTGATGCTGTTTTAATTTTTTCTCTGTCCTGACTCACTTGCTTGTTCCTGTTCGGCTATCCAGTCAAATATCTTATAAACTAACTCCTGGCATCCTTCTTTTGTGACTGCTGATATAACATGAAGACTAATATTTTTACCTAACTGTTCGTACAATTCAGACTTTAATTCGTTAATTAATTCTTTTTCCAGAACATCTGCTTTATTTAATACTAACCACCTTTCTTTCGCTGTAAGACTTTCATCATAATGCATTAACTCTGTTTCAATTGTCTTTATATCATTAATGACCTGTTCCAAATCCTGACATGCATCAACAATATGTAACAATAGATTGGTTCGGCTTAAATGTTTAAGAAACTCTATGCCAAGACCTGCCCCATCGGCAGCACCTTCTATCAGTCCAGGTATATCTGCTATAACAAAACTCTTTTCTGTCTCAACCCTTACTACACCAAGATTAGGGTACATGGTTGTAAATGGATAATCAGCAACCTTCGGTGTTGCAGCCGACACTGCCCGAATGAAACTAGATTTACCTGCATTCGGTATTCCCAATAAACCAACATCCGCCAACACCTGCAATTCAAGTCGCAGGTTACGTTCTTCGCCAGGAGTCCCCTTTGTTGTCTGTCTAGGTGTTCTATTTACACTACTTTTAAACCGGGCATTACCCAAACCATGAAAACCACCCTGTGCTACTCTAAGTTTTTCATCTTTCTGTACCATATCGCCGATAAGTTCATCTGTGTCATCATCATAGACTAATGTTCCAATAGGCACTTTTATATACAAATCCTCTGCTGATTTACCGATACGATCACGTCCCATCCCTGGTTGACCGTTTTTAGCTCGAAACAAACGATCATGGCGAAAATCAACCAGGGTATTCAAACCTTCATCAACCTGCAGAAAAACGCTCCCGCCATCACCACCATCACCGCCATCCGGACCACCTTTCGGTATAAATTTCTCACGACGAAAGCTCAGGCAGCCGTCACCACCTTTACCGGCTTCGACACGAATTGTTGCTTCATCCACAAACTTCATTTTCTACCTACGCCTTTTGCTCCAGATCTTCGTTGCTTACCTTTTATCCTTGGTCATGTATTAATACATACACTCGGCTTTGGCTTCCTCGATTGCCGTACCCAAGGGCAGGCCGCGCACTTCCAGACGCAATTCTATCTCCCCCGTCCATGGGGTCGTGCGTCGCTCTCGGCCTCCGTTCCAGACTCGGCTCTACCGATTACATCCATGTAATCGTACCTCCTCCATTATCCATGCAATCGTCCGTTCCTCGAAAGACTCGCGTCTTGTACTAGAACAAACTACTCGGTTTTAACACCGAAGTTAAAATTAATACCCATAAAAACAAAACCCCGCCAGTGGCGGGGTTTTATTTCAATTCTCTATGTCTCGATTAACCCGCGACCACATCCACGAAAGTACGATTCTTTGGTCCACGTTGTTTAAACTCAACCTTACCATCTGCAGTTGCAAATAAAGTATGGTCATGTCCAAGACCAACATTCACACCAGCATGGTACTGTGTGCCACGTTGACGGATGATGATATTACCGGCTCTAACTTGCTCACCACCATATTTCTTAATACCCAAACGTTTCGATTGGGAATCGCGTCCGTTTCGTGTACTACCACCTGCTTTTTTATGAGCCATTATTACACTCCAAAGTTATTTAACTGCAATATCAGTAATGGATAGTTCTGTATAAGCCTGACGATGACCCATTTGCTTGCGATGATGCTTACGACGGCGAAACTTAACGATCTTTACTTTAGGTCCACGGCCATGACTTTCCACTTTCGCTGTAACCTTTGCACCTTTAATATAAGGTGTACCAACAGTGACATTTTCGCCATCAACAAGCATCAGAACATCTGAAATATTGACCTTTTTACCTTCATCAGTATCAAGTTTTTCGACTTTCAGCTTGTCGCCCTTTTCCACTTTATATTGCTTGCCACCGGATTTGATTACCGCGTACATCCTGAATCTCCATACTTTGCACAACGTGCCGATTAATAAAGGGGGCAGATTCTAAGAAATTCAACAGGTGGTGACAAGACAAGAATGATAAAATCGGCAAATATCCTTGAATTAACCCTGCTCAGGCAGTATTTTTCATATAAATTATTTATTTTTCAGCAACTTAAATAACAATACCGATTATGGCCCAGAATGATGCTACAGCGACCGAATCTGAGTTAATGGATATAGACCAAATTCGCGAACTAATTTCGGCCGATATGGACCTGGTTAACAAGCTCATTGAAGACAGCCTTTATTCCGAAGTCGGACTAATTGATCAACTCGGGCATTACATTATCAATAGTGGCGGAAAACGGCTCCGGCCTGTGGTCGTCTTACTCAGTGCCCGGGCCTTTGCTTATCAGGGTGATCAACATATTAATCTGGCCGCCATTATTGAATTTATCCATACCGCGACCCTTTTGCATGATGATGTTGTCGATGCCTCATTACTACGGCGAGGACATGAAACCGCAAATCAACGCTGGGGTAATGAAGCCAGTGTTTTAGTTGGCGATTTTGTTTACTCACGCGCCTTTCAAATGATGGTTAATGCCAATTCAATGGAAGTTATGAATATTCTGGCAGAAGCGACCAATACCATAGCAGAAGGTGAAGTGCAGCAACTCATCAACAGGCATGATCCTGAAACAACTGAAGAAAGTTATCTTGCAGTTATCCGAAATAAAACTGCCAAGCTTTTTGAAGCTGCTGCTCAATTAGGCGCTGTCATTTCGCAACGTCCCAATGAAGAGAAGCTCGCTATGGCAAAATATGGCAAACATCTTGGGACAGCATTTCAACTGATTGATGATGTATTGGATTACAGTTCTTCATCCGATGAACTCGGTAAAAATATCGGCGATGATCTGGCAGAAGGAAAACCAACCTTGCCGTTACTTTATGCTATGTGGAATGGTAATGAGGAAGAAGCCGGAATAGTACGTGATGCTATTGAAAATGGCGGGCTCGAAAATATAGAAAAGATAAAACAAACTATCAATAAAACAGGTGCCATTTCTTATACAGCCAGGATTGCAAATCAAGAGGCAAACCTTGCAATAGAAGCATTAACGGGATTACCCTCTTCTGAATACCTGGATGCACTCTATGCACTGGCAAGATTTTCTATAGAAAGACAATACTAACAATTCGGGGTGTAGCTCAGCCTGGTACGACTGCATGGATGCAGGAGGTAGAGTCGCGTCGGGAAGTGCGCAGCCTACCCTTGGGTACAGCGACCGAGAGCGCATTTAATATATCGCGCAGCGATGGCCCGAAGGGCGGAGTACATGGACGTACGGAGTAAATCCTGTCACTCCATATATATAAATTTTATAATTCCAATTCAGTCGGGGTGTAGCTCAGCCTGGTAGAGCACCACGTTCGGGACGTGGGGGTCGTAGGTTCAAATCCTGTCACCCCGACCAATACTTATTATAAATTTAAAAATAGTGATTTTTTCGTGAGTGCGAGAAGTCCCCGCGCACAGAACCGGAGTGTATAAATAATACATGAGGATTTGCTCAATACATCCATGTATCTCGCCCTTCGGGCCAGCCTTCGGCTGTCCAAAATTTGCTCCTGCAATTTTGTGAGCACGGAGACGACGAAGCAATCGCGAAAAAAGTGCATTTTTTAAGTATGGTAACCCCTAGCCCTTTCAAATAAATCTGTTATCCAGTAAATCTGTGCTCCGATTGCTGCAAATGGAAGTAATATCCAGGTGATATTAAACAAGGCTAATATCAAAACAATAATACAAAAGTCCGCCCTGCTCAGTTTGTGGAATATATAAATAACCCAGTCCAGTCTATCTTGTGGTTTTTTCGGTTCTGACGCTTGCTCTTCCCGTGTCCGACCAGTTTCCTCTTTTTCTTCTTTGGAGTGATAAACAAGATCAACAATATAATCAATAAATGCACCTGCTGCTGCGGCACAACCTAACCAAAACCAGAAGGGTTGCTGCATGACCTGGCTTGTTCCATAACCTAACGCAGCAAAAAAACTCGCATCGACAATCCAGTCAGCCATATCATCAAATTTTGCTCCAAATTCAGATGACATTTTTTTTATACGTGCAATTTCTCCATCACAATTATCAAACGTATAACTTGCTGTTAAGAATAAAGCACCAATAATACCTGTAAGATAATTTCCACTCAGAAAACAAAGCGCACATAACAATCCAAGGACTAAAGAAATCGCTGTTACCTGATTTGGTGTTAAAGACGTATTCAATAATACAGGCGTTAATCGATAAGACAGGTGACGAACTAATGGGAATAATTGAGTTGGCTTTGTAATAGCATCATCGTTATTTTTTTCTTGTTCTGAATACATTTAATTAATAAATCGCCTAATTTATTTTCTAGTATGTTGCTGTCTCAGTTGGTATTCTAATGTGTACAACATAGATAATACCCAGTTTACTATCATACATCTTCCCAATTTTACGATTGTTTCATGATCCGGATTGCTTCATACATTGGCCTGATTGCAGGACTGGTTACACTTACCATACTTATCATATGGCAAGGCGTTGGCGAGATTTTTGAACTACTCATTGAATCCGGGTTTTCATTATTACTATTACCTTTTGTCTGGCTGCCCAGTTTTTTAGTTGCGGTTGTATCCTGGTACTTACTCTTTCCTATAAAAAGAATCCCGCCATTTACAGAACTAACACTCGCCCTATGGATGGGTCGTGCAATTAATACATTATTACCCGTTGCGACCATCGGGGGAGAAATTGCCAAGGCAAGATTATTGATACTTTGGGGTAGAGATGGCGTTGACGCCAGTGCATCTGTCCTGGTTGATAAGACAGTTCAGGCACTTGCGCTTATTCCCTGGGCCATCATTGGTACAGCCCTGCTGGTTTATCTTGCTATTGATAATGAATTAGCCATGTGGATACTGCTGGGCACATTATTACTTGGACTTGGTATAGTTGGATTTATTATTGTGCAACGTGCCGGCATGTTCGGTTTTATTGCCAGATTGGTCGGAAAATTTAATACATCCGATGGCTGGGGCAAAATTACAAACAATGCACATGAAGTAGATAGCCTGGTTAAAGTAATTTACGGAAATAGAAAACGATTCCTGCTCGCAATTTTCTGGAGAACGCTTGGACTCATTTTACAGACTGCTGAAGTCTGGCTGGCGTGCTATTTGTTAGGGCATCCAATCAGCTTAATCGAGGCCCTGATGTTAAAAAGCCTGACGTCTATTATCACCGATCTCGCTTTTATCATCCCCAATGGCTATGGGGTACAGGAGGGCGGCTATATTATGCTCGGCGTATTGATAAGCTTAACACCTGAATTCGCACTGGCTGTCTCTCTCGCCACGCGCGTGCGCGAATTAATCATAGATTTACCCGGATTAGTCTATTGGCAGCACGTTGAGGCGAAGTATCTAATGGAGAAAACTCCCTAAATTTCAATTAGTTCGACCACATATTCTCAATATGTAACAAATCGGTAAAAATTTGCTTTAGTGCAACAAAATCAATATCCTTCGCGCTTAGCTTTGTGGGGGAAGGATTTCACTTTATACTTGTGTTTTCTTCTTAGAAAGATTTATAATTAGCCTTTCCAAGTTACTGTTATATAATGAATTTATTAAACAGAAATTTATCTACACAGGGCTATAATTTTATTAACATGACAATACGATAAACTGATGCAGATTGCGTTATTAACGATTTTTGACTTTTTTTTGCTCTTAATAGGCGTATGTTCGTTCGCATACTTACTGTTCGCCATTTTTTCTGTTGAGTTGTTCAACCTCAAACGTAAAAAATCAAATTCTTCAATAGACTTTCAACCGCCAGTAACAATATTAAAACCAATTTGCGGATTAGATCCTGAACTTGAAGAAAACCTGAGAAGTTTTTGCCAGCAAAACTATTCAAAATATCAGGTTATATTCGGTATCCAGGATAAAAACGATCCGGCAATACCGATTGTAAAAAAAATAATTAACGAATTTAAAGACGGCGATGTCAGTTACGTCATTGATGCGCGTCTCTACGGGACTAACCATAAGATTTCCAATCTTATTAATATGTATCCCGGGGCAAAATATGACTATCTGTTAATAGCCGACAGTGATATGCGAGTACCTGATGATTATCTGGCTAATGTGATGACACCATTCGCCGATCAACAATTAGGCGCTGTTACTTGTCTTTACTCCGGCACATCCAAAGGCAGACTTGCTTCGTCATTAAACGCGATGTTTATTAACGAATGGTTTTTTCCATCCGTCCTCATCTCCAGAATTTTACAACCTATAAAATTCTGTCTTGGTGCAACAATGGTTATTCATCGCAATGTCTTGAATGAAATAGGTGGATTTAATTCTTTATCAAATTATCTGGCCGATGATTATATGTTAGGAAAAATGATCACCAGGCTTGGATATAAGGTAAAGATGAACGATTATATCGTAGAGAATATTGTTGAAGAGGCATCCATCAAGGATTTATTTATTCATGAATTACGCTGGGCAAGAACCTTAAAACGCGTTGAACCGCTTGGTTACGCGCTGACATTTTTAACAGATACCCTGGTTATTGCTGCAGTTGTTGCACCGGTAATTTACACGTTTACATTAAATATAATTTGGTCATTGCTCCCATTATTTACCGTATTTTTACTGCGCATTCTGTTACATGTCCGCAGTAAACAGGTTACAAATACCAGTAATGGCGGTTCAATCTGGCTAATTCCTTTAAGAGACTTACTATCTTTTATCATAAGAATTATCAGCTTTGCAGGAAACTCCGTCCAGTGGCGAAACAATCTATTTAGCGTCGATACTGCCGGTCTTATTCATACCGAACTTGATTACGAATTTGAACATAGTCCAGTAAAAGATATTCCTGATCTGGCTGCAACCCAAGATTATTAATCCGGAGTTTTCCCCTCAATGATGAAGTCATTATTTCTTAATCCGCCTTCATATAACGGTTATGATGGCGGTGCGGGTTCCCGTTATCAATGTACCCGCGAAGTAAAATCCTTTTGGTATCCAACCTGGTTAGCACAATTAGCTGCACTGGTAGAAGGTAGCAAATTAATCGATGCCCCAGCCCGGGGAATGACATTGGATGATGTCCTGCCACTGGCAAACGATTATGAATTCCTGGTGCTTTATACAAGTACCCCTTCATTTCCTAATGACGTAAAGATTGCAGAAGCCTTCAAAAATGCGAACCCTGATTTGCTAATCGGTTTCTGTGGTGCCCATGTCGCAGTTAATCCGGATCATTCCGTATTGGCTTCAGAGGCAATCGATTTTGTCGCCGGCAATGAATTTGATTTTACGATTAAGGAAATCGCAGAAGGAAAATCGTTAGAGGACGTGGATGGAATAGTGTATAAAAAAGACGGCAAACCTGTTCACAATAAAGCTCGCGCATTAATTGAGGACATGGATACCCTGCCCTGGGTAACGCCGGTGTATAAAGAGAACCTTGTAACTAGCGACTACTATAAC
>JANQJZ010000076.1 GCA_028281365.1 Gammaproteobacteria bacterium
ACATCGTTTTACCCGCATGCGGGACTTATTTGAAGATTTCAGTCAGATTCTTTCCCAAGCTGACCGACTGCTTATTTTTGATGTATATCCTGCAGGTGAACAAGCTATTGCCGGTGCAGATAGTCGTTCATTATGTCGTGCTATCAGACTCCGGGGACAAGTCGATCCCATTTTTATTGAACAAAAAGATACCGTTTTTGATGTTATTTCAAGCGTTGTTGAAGAAAACGATCTGTTATTGACACTAGGCGCGGGAGATATTGGTTCTACATCGAAACAACTTTACCAGCAGTATTCCGGCACGGTGCACTAACAGATGTGGTCAGGAGCAAATAATGTATATCAATTTACAGAAACAATATTGAATATCGATATGCAACTGAATATTGATAAGTCTGTATTACGCGGTGAATTGCAGGAGCAGGAACCGATGTCGCGCCATACATCCTGGAAGACGGGTGGTAACGCAGATTTTTATTACCGTGCTGCAGATATAGAGGATTTATCAGTATTTTTATCTCTTCTTCCTGTTGATGTACCCATTACCTGGGTGGGCTTTGGCAGTAACCTGCTTGTCAGGGATGGTGGCATCCGGGGTGTGGTTATCTCGGTAACAGGTGTTCTTGATCAACTGGAAAAACAAAGTGATAAAGTGATAAAAATTGGTACCGGCTTGCCATGCGCAAAGGTTGCCCGTTTTGCAGCAAGGCATGGCTTAGCCGGTATAGAATTTCTCACCGGGATCCCCGGTACTATCGGTGGCGCATTGGCCATGAATGCCGGTGCGTACGGTGGCGAGATATGGAGTTTTGTCCAGCAGATTGAATCGATTCATCGTTCCGGTAAACGTGTAATACGTGGTAAAGATGAATTCGATATAGCATATCGAAGTGTTTCCTTACCTTCAGATGAGTGGTTTGTATCAGCAACATTAATACTCAACAAATCTTCCAGGGAAATTGTTGAACAAACAATTCGAGAGATGTTAGCTGAACGCGCTGATAGTCAACCTTTGGGTCAATATAGTTGCGGTTCAGTATTCAAAAATCCATCAGATGATCATGCTGCAAGATTAATTGAAGATTGTGGCCTTAAGGGGCAGAGCGTCGGTGGTGCAAATGTTTCCGAAAAGCATGCCAATTTTATTATTAACTCGGGTAATGCAAGTTCCAAAGATATAGAAGAATTAATAAAGTTAATACAAGAGACAGTTTTTAAAAAACATGCTGTCGAGTTAATGACTGAAGTCAGAATTATCGGTGAATTTGATCATAAAAATGAGGTGACTAAACAATGATCAAATTGCCTGAATATCAAGCAAAAGATTTTGGCAAGGTTGCAGTCTTAATGGGTGGTCAGTCTGCAGAACGTGAGATTTCACTTGAAAGTGGTAAGGCAGTTCTGACAGCTTTATCTGATTTCGGTGTAGATGTAACAGGGATAGATTATGACAAGGATACATTTAAACAATTGATGAATGATGATTTTGATCGAGTGTTTATCGCTTTGCATGGACGTGGTGGTGAAGACGGTACCATCCAGGGTGCATTAGATTCCATAGGTATGCCTTATACCGGCAGTGGTGTACTGGGGTCATCATTGGCGATGGACAAAATACTCAGTAAAGCTGTTTGGCGTGACTCCGGAATTCCAACACCTGCCGCAGTTGAATTAAACGAAGAAACTCATTGGGATGATGTTGTTGACCAAATTGGTTTGCCGATTATGGTTAAACCGGTCAACGAAGGATCCAGTATCGGTGCAAGTAAAGTAACAGAAGCTGACAAGTTATCTTCAGCCTGGGTACAGGCAAACCAGTTTGATGATCGCGTTATGGCCGAAACCTGGATCGAAGGTGGTGAATATACAGTTCCGATTTTAAACGATGTGGTTTTGCCCATGATTAAGCTTGAGACGGCACGGGAATTTTATGATTACCAGGCAAAATACATCGATGACAACACGCAATATATCTGTCCATGTGGGCTTGATGAACATACGGAACGATCACTGGGTGAGTTATCAAACAAAGCCAGCCAAATCCTGGGTGTTACCGGATGGAGTCGAGTTGACTTAATGCTGGATGAATCAGGTAACGCATGGTTAATAGAAGTTAATACAGTGCCGGGTATGACGAGTCATAGTCTTGTGCCCATGGCCGCAAAACAGGCGGGTATTTCTTTTCAGGAACTGGTTATTCAAATTTTAGCAACAAGTATGGTCAATACATCCGTAACCAAGGAGTTAGAAAACTGATGGGTATCGATATGATTGTTGATCATGACAAATTGCAATTTGATAAAGCACAGGTCGTACATTCACGCTCATCAAAAGTATACGGGTCATTATTAGTTGTAATGATTATCTGTCTGCTTGCCTGGGGAGGAATGACCTTGTCTCACCCTGACACATTACCAATTAAACAGGTACGGATTGAAGGAGATTTCACCCGATTGTCACCGGTAGATTTGCAATTACTGGTAACGGATAAGGTTCGAGGCGGGTTTTTTAACCTGAATGTTGATGCTGTGAAGTTAGCTCTTGTTGAGGAGCCCTGGGTAAGTCATGTCACGGTAAAACGAATTTGGCCAGATGCACTGAGGGTAATAGTTATAGAACAGACCCCGGCTGTACGTTGGAGAGATGAAGGTTTGTTAAATACAAGTGGAGAATATTTCGAACCTGAACCAACAACAATTCCCCCTAACTTACCTTTACTATCTGGTCCAGACGGAATGGAAGTTATGCTCTTGGAGCAATACGAATCAATGCAAACACAAGTTCAAACCATAGGTTTTAGTATTGCATCAATTACTCTCGATGACAGGCGGGCCTGGTCTTTTGTATTAACAAACGGGATCAAAGTTATATTGGGCAGGCGCGACTTTGATCAACGTTTTAATCGTTTTTTAACACTTATCCCGGCATCTTTATCCGGGAGAGTAAATCAGACGGATTTAATTGATATGCGATATACGAATGGGTTTTCCATACGATGGAAAAAGTAAAAACATTTTTAAAAATGCACTTTTTTTGCAATTGCGGCGTCAGCTTCGTGCTCGAATCCTCATGTATTATTTATACACTCCGGTTCTCGGCTTTGGCTCCCTGCGTCGCTCTACCTCCTGCATCCATGCAGTCGTGTGCACTGTACTCTGATGCACATGGATGTGCGAATGCCGCGAAGACATGGATGTCTAAGAGCGGCCTTGCACTCACAAAAAAATCACTATTTTTAAAGATATTTTTTATCCTAAAAGTTTGCAAGTTAATAACAGGCGGATAAAACATGGCTAAGAAAGCTGATAAAAATTTAATTGTTGGACTTGATATAGGCACTTCAAAGGTTGTTGCTATTGTTGGAGAGATTTCTCCTGATGAAGAGATAGAAATTATTGGTATTGGATCAAATCAGTCGCGAGGACTAAAGAAAGGTGTTGTTGTCAATATTGAATCTACAGTGCACTCGATTCAACGTGCCATTGAAGAAGCTGAATTAATGGCAGGCTGTGAAATACATTCTGTTTATACCGGTATTGCAGGAAGTCATATACGAAGTTTGAATTCGCACGGTATTGTTGCAATTAGAGACAATGAAGTTTCATATGGTGATATTGATCGAGTTATTGACGCTGCTAAAGCTGTAGCAATCCCCGCTGATCAAAAAATCCTGCATATCCTCCCCCAGGAATTCATTATAGATAACCAGGAAGGTGTTAAAGAACCTATAGGTATGTCAGGCGTGAGGCTGGAATCAAAAGTACACATGGTGACCGGTGCGGTAAGTGCAGCCCAGAATATTGTCAAATGTGTTCGTCGTTGTGGGCTGGATGTTGATGACATTATTTTAGAGCAACTTGCATCCAGTTATTCCGTTTTAACCGAAGATGAAAAAGATCTGGGTATTTGTATGATTGATATTGGAGGTGGCACAACAGATATTGCTGTGTTTACGGATGGTGCCATCCACCATACTGCGGTGATACCAATTGCGGGTGATCAAGTAACCAATGATATTGCCGTTGCCTTGAGAACACCTACACAGCATGCCGAAGATATTAAAGTGCAATATGCATGTGCACTGACCCAGTTAGCAAATCATGATGAAACGATCGAGGTTCCCAGTGTTGGAGACAGGCCATCCCGTCGTCTCGCTCGACAGACATTAGCGGAAGTTGTCCAGCCAAGATATGAGGAACTGTTCACTTTAGTCCAGGCTGAATTAAGACGCAGTGGCTATGAAAATTTGATAGCTGCCGGGATAGTGATTACGGGTGGTAGTTCAAAGATGGAAGGAGTAATTGAACTGGCAGAAGAAATCTTTCATATGCCGGTTCGAATTGGCATCCCACAATATGTGTCGGGTTTGTCTGATGTTGTAAAGAGTCCAATCTATGCAACCGGTGTTGGACTTTTATTGTTTGGACAGAGGCAAAGCCAGGAGGTTATGCCACAAATCAATATTAATGATGGCGTTAAGGGTGTGTGGGAAAGAATGAAAAGTTGGTTTCAAGGTAATTTTTAGAATTGATATTTCTATTAATGTAGGAGGATAAAAATGTTTGAACTGGTCGATACAACTAATCAGACGGCTGTTATTAAGGTAATAGGCGTTGGTGGTGGTGGTGGCAATGCGTTACAGCATATGCTGAGTGCAAATATAGAAGGTGTTGAATTCATTTGTGCTAATACAGATGCACAAGCACTTAAGAATTCGACAGCAAAGACAATATTGCAACTAGGCAGCAATATGACCAAGGGTCTTGGCGCTGGAGCTAATCCTGAAGTAGGGCGACAGGCAGCGTTGGAAGATCGTGATCGGCTTATGGATGTATTGGATGGGTCAGATATGGTCTTTATTACTGCCGGAATGGGTGGAGGTACAGGTACCGGTGCGGCACCGATCGTTGCCCAAGTTGCAAAAGAGATGGGCATCTTAACGGTCGCAGTTGTTACCCGTCCTTTTACATTTGAAGGTAAGAAACGTGCTGCAATTGCCGATGAAGGTATTGTTGAATTAAGTCAGTTTGTTGATTCATTAATTACGATACCCAATGAAAAGTTACTTAGCGTATTAGGTCGTGATGTTAGCTTGTTAAATGCGTTTAGTGCCGCAAACGACGTGCTATTAGGTGCCGTTCAAGGTATTGCAGAATTGATCACATGTCCTGGTTTAATCAATGTAGATTTTGCAGATGTTCGTACAGTCATGTCGGAAATGGGTATGGCAATGATGGGTTCAGGTAAGGCACAAGGCGAGGAGCGATCCAAGATTGCTGCTGAAGCTGCGATATCCAGTCCGTTGCTTGAAGATGTCAATTTATCCGGTGCCAGAGGAATTTTAGTCAATATCACTGCAGGTATGGACTTATCCATCGGTGAATTTGATGAAGTAGGTAATACGGTCAAGCAATTTGCCTCCGAGAATGCAACTGTTGTAGTCGGTACCGTAATTGATCCGGAAATGTCGGGTGATATCAGAGTAACTATTGTTGCGACGGGCCTTGGTAATGTCTTGAACAAAGAAGATGCATCTCGTATCAAATTGGTTCAAAATGACGATATCAATGTTGATTATAAAGATTTTGAACGGCCCACTGTCATTCGAAATCAGACTACAGAAACAGAAGAAAATACTGTATCGGGGGATGCGGATTATCTTGATATCCCAGCATTTTTAAGGAGACAAGCTGACTAGATTAGATAAATACATGGTATAGTAGCTCCCCCGGAATGGGGACATCCGGGAAAAGTTGTATTATTGGCACTGAAATTGCCTATAATACAACTAGATAACAATAATAATTCACCTTATATAATAGGTAGAATAATAAATAATGATACGGCAACGCACATTAAAGAATGTAATTAGGGCTACTGGCGTCGGTTTACACACAGGAAAAAAGGTCTTTTTAACCTTGCGGCCTGCCCCCGCTAATGCTGGCATTACATTTCGTCGTGTTGATCTTGATCCTGCAGTCGAAATTCCAGCCCATCCCGAATACGTTGGTGAAACAAGTCTGTCAACAACACTGGTCAAGGATAAGGTCCGTATCTCTACAGTAGAACATTTACTCTCTGCACTAGCCGGTTTTGGAATAGATAATGCGTATATAGATCTGAGTGCCGATGAGGTGCCGATCATGGATGGTAGTGCCGGGCCATTTGTATTTCTAATTCAATCTGCAGGAGTAGAAGAGCAAAACGTTGCAAAAAAATTCTTACGTATAAAGGATAAGGTCCGGGTTGAGCAAGATGGAAAATGGGCCATGTTTGAACCTTTCGATGGTTTTAAGGTGGGATTCACAATAGAGTTTGACCATCCCGTTTTTAATGATAACAACTGTCGGGCTGAGATCGATTTTTCTACTACTTCTTTTGTAAAAGAAGTGAGTCGGGCACGCACTTTTGGGTTTATGCGAGATGTTGAGATATTGCGTGAAAAGAATCTGGCATTAGGCGGTAGTCTTGATAATGCTGTTGTTGTTGATGATTATCGTATATTGAACGAAGACGGTCTTAGATACGATGATGAATGTGTGAAGCATAAAATACTGGATGCCATAGGCGATCTTTATTTACTTGGCCATAGTTTGATTGGTGCATTTCAGGGATTTAAATCAGGACATGCATTAAATAATGCATTATTACGTGAATTGATTGCTAATGAAGAATCCTGGGAATTAATAAGCTTTGATGATGAGACCAAAGCTCCAATATCATTTATGCAGGCAATGCCGGCTAATTGATAACATGTTATGGGGTATGTTTGGATAATTTCAGAATTTGTTTACGTATCTGGGGATCTTTGAAATTATCGGCCGCATTTTTTAAAAATATTGCAGATTTATTAGAAAGAGAAAAAGTTTTTTTGTTTTTAATTGAATAGTCTAATAAAGATTTTTTGATTTTTATTCTGACTGATTTAATTGAAGTAAGATTTAGTTGATTGTGTAAAACGTTAAGGATAGTCGGAATATTATAACGAAGGCGGGTAGCCCAGGCTGAAGAGTTGGCAAGAAGAATAACACTATCTTTATTGATATTAGCCAATTCGAAATGTTTTGTTAATGTCTGATCAAGATGTACTTTTAGATTAACATCAAGATCACGAATACTAAGACCTTTTTTATAAAGGCTAGCCAATGGAGACTGTTTATTTTTTAAAAGTGTGCTGATGGATTTTGTTTTGTTTTCAGCATTCATAAATATATTTTAAAGATAAAGATAATAATATAGTGCAATTATATGCAATTATTTTTAATTTCTAAATCAAGGAAAAAGAGTCTGTCCATAACATTCGGGCCAATTACCCTTTGTGTTTGTATGCTTGTTATGCTGGGTGCAGGGCTCATGGTGTTCCATGCTGGCAGTCATTATGCATTGAGTTTAACCAAAGACTCATTTAAAAGCCTTTATTCCCAGACTGCTCCACTGTGGAATCGTGAAATTAAAGCCCAGCAACAGATGCTCAGCCAGGCAAAAGAAAATGCAGAAAAAAACCTTGATGCCCTGGCTACCAGGCTGAGTAAATTGCAGGCACATATTATGCGGCTTGATGCACTTGGCTCTCGTTTGGCCGACATGGCAGATTTGGATGAGATCGAATTTGATGTCGCATCTACTCCTGGCTTGGGTGGCCCAAACCCGACATCATTACACGGTTCGATGGAGGTCAGTGATTTTCTGGATAGCCTGGAAGATCTGAATTCGAAAATTCAGGACCGGGAAGAGAAACTCGCAGCGATGGAATCAATGCTCATAGACAGAACCTTAAGAAATCAGACCATTCCTACCGGCAGCCCTACTGCTGATGGCTGGATATCATCATTATTTGGAATGCGTACCGACCCGATGACAGGAAAAATGGAATTTCATGGTGGTGTCGATTATGCCGGAAAATCCGGTTCACCAATTTTAGCTGTTGGTTCTGGAATTGTGACGTGGTCAGGTATCCGATATGGCTACGGTAATATGGTAGAAATAAACCATGGAAATGGCTACCAAACAAGATACGCTCATAATAAAAAGAACCTTGTCGTTGTTGGACAGAAAGTTGATAAGGGTCAAATTATTGCTTTAATGGGTTCATCCGGTAGGGCCACGGGACCCCATGTTCATTTTGAAGTGGTGAACAATGGTAAAGTAGTTAATCCTAAGAAATATATTTCTTTAAAATAATTTTTTTCTCTTTCTCTCATTTCGATACAATTCACCGTGCGTAATCTCACGTGGTTTTTATGTAATATGATGATGGCTTAGTATGATTATTAATCTTGCAAAAAAAATATTCGGCACGCGTAATGATCGGGTAATTAGACGTCTGAATAAAAAGGTTAAACAGATAAATCTTCTGGAAGAAGATCTCAAGTCTTTAGCCGATTCAGAGTTTCCAGCCAGAACAGCTCAACTGAAAGCAAGAGTAGCAGATGGTGAAAATCTGGACCAGATTTTACCCGAAGCATTTGCCCTGGTTAGAGAGGTTGGCAGACGCGTGCTAAATATGCGCCATTTTGATGTACAGCTTATTGGAGGTATGGTTTTACATAATGGCAATATTGCAGAAATGCGAACCGGGGAAGGAAAAACCCTGGTTGCAACACTTTCTGCTTATTTAAATGCATTGTCTGGTAAAGGTGTACATGTCATTACTGTAAATGATTATCTTGCACAGCGTGATGCAGAATGGATGGGCCAGATTTACAGTTTTCTTGGAATGACAACAGGTGTCATTGTATCGGGATTAAACATGGAAGAGAGACAAGCTGCATACCAATGTGATATTACTTATGGAACCAATAATGAATTTGGTTTTGATTATCTGCGCGATAATATGGCTTTTAGCAAGGAAGGTCGTGTTCAACGTAAATTAAATTTTGCAATTGTTGATGAAGTTGACTCTATTTTAATTGATGAAGCAAGAACCCCATTAGTAATTTCAGGGATGGTTGATGATAAATCTGAACTTTATCTGACAGTTAATGGATTAATTCCGAAATTGACAATCCAGGAAGTAGAAGACGGCCCTGGTGATTTCACTATAGATGAAAAGTCCAAACAGGCCTATTTTACAGAAGCCGGACACGATCATATTGAACAATTACTTAAAGATAATAATGTGATTGAAAAGGACCAGGCACTCTATGACCCGGTCAATATAAGCATACTACATCATTTAAACGCTGCTTTAAGAGCACATCATTTATTTCATAAAGATGTTGATTATATTGTTAAAGATGATGAAGTCGTTATTGTAGATGAATTTACGGGTCGTACCATGCCGGGCCGGCGTTGGTCAGAAGGCTTGCATCAAGCCATTGAGGCCAAAGAAAATGTAACAATTCAAAATGAAAATCAAACACTGGCATCAATCACGTACCAAAACTATTTTAGATTATATTCAAAACTGTCGGGTATGACCGGAACAGCAGATACAGAAGCCTATGAATTTCAAACAATTTATGGACTTGAAGTTGTTGTAATTCCAACTCACATGCCGATGATTCGTGATGATCAGAGTGATGTTATATTTTTAACTGCAAAGGAAAAATATAAGGATATTATTGATGATATTAGGGATTGTAAGAAAAGGGGACAACCGGTACTGGTCGGTACAGCATCGATCGAAGTTTCTGAATATTTATCGAATTTACTCGATAAAGAAAAAATAAAACATCAGGTATTAAATGCAAAGTTTCATCAAAAAGAAGCAGAAATAATTGCCCAGGCAGGTCGCTCTGGAACTGTGACAATCGCGACAAATATGGCCGGGCGAGGTACTGATATTGTATTAGGTGGAAACTACGAAGCCGAGATTAAATCATTATCCGAACCCGATCAAAGTGAGATAGAAAATCTGAGAAAAGACTGGCAAAAGCGGCACCGGCAAGTAATAGATAGTGGAGGGCTACATATCATTGGAACAGAAAGACATGAATCAAGACGCATAGATAACCAGCTTCGTGGACGTTCCGGGCGGCAGGGTGACCCGGGTTCAAGCCGGTTTTATCTTTCTCTGGAGGATAATTTAATGCGTATTTTTGCATCTGACCGTGTATCTGCAATTATGCAAAAACTTGGGATGGAAGAAGGTGAAGCTATAGAGTCAAAGTTGGTAACACGTGCAATTGAAAATGCTCAACGTAAAGTAGAAGCACATAATTTTGATATTCGTAAAAATTTACTGGAATTTGATGATGTCGCTAACGACCAAAGAAAAGTAATTTATGAACAACGAAACGAACTTTTAGATGGTGAGACGGTTGCCGATGAAGTCAATGCAATGCGATATGATGTTATCGATAATGTTATTAGTACTTACATTCCACCTGGCAGCATGGATGAGATATGGGATATTGGCAGTTTGGAAGAAGTTTTACAAAATGAATTTGATTTGAATATTGATGTTAAATGGTGGCTTGAAGGTGATAAATCGCTGCATGAAGAATCTTTAAGAGAAAAAATTCATGATGCATCAGATAATGCCTATAAAGAAAAAGAGAAATCTATAACATCTGATTTAATGCGTCGGATTGAAAAACAGATAATGTTGGATGTATTAGATAGGCATTGGAAAGAACACCTGGTGAATATGGATCATTTGCGTCAGGGAATACATTTAAGAAGTTTTGCAGCAAAAAATCCAAAGCAAGAATATAAGCGGGAAGCCTTCGAATTATTTGTTCAAATGCTGGAAAACATCAAACATGATATTGTTGTGTTTTTATCAAAGGTCAGTATCAGGACTGAACAGGACATTGAGAGAGCGGAAAACAAAGAACATGACCAAAAGATGAATTTTAATCATCCTTCAGCACCTAATAGTCTAAATGCAGATCCTGAAGCGAGTAATAATCCTGTAGAAAAACCTTTTGTTCGTAAAAAACCCAAGATAGGAAGAAATGAACCTTGTCCATGTGGTTCAGGTAAAAAATATAAACAATGCCATGGCAAGTTGTCTTGAGTTTTTATGCTAAATTAATTAGTTAAATCAATGTCTGTTGGTCTCAAATATCCTGACTCTATTTTGCCGATAGATGGTATTAGACTTGCTGGGGTCAGTGCCGGGTTGTATGAACCCCATCGTCTTGACCTGGCCTTAATAGAAATTACAGATGATAGTGTTGTATCAGCCGTATTCACTAAAAATTTATTTTGTGCCGCACCTGTTGATATCGCGAAAGATCACCTTAAGTCATCAAGTCCAAGATACTGTCTGGTTAATTCAGGTAATGCAAATGCAGGTAATGGACAGCAGGGGATCGATGATGCAAATAGAATATGTGAATATTTGGCTAGTCAGCTAAGTTGTAAAAAGGAAAATATTTTACCTTTTTCAACAGGTGTTATTGGTGAAAGATTGCCTGTCAATAAAATTGAAAATGTTATACCAGAGCTAATTCAAAAACTGGAAGCAGGTGCCTGGTTAGATTCTGCCCAGGCGATCATGACTACAGACACAATTCCCAAAGCCATATCTACCAGAGTAAATATTGGAAACACGAGCTTTACCATTACCGGAATTGCAAAAGGTGCTGGCATGATTAAGCCGAATATGGCAACGATGTTAGCGTTTATTGCAACGGATGCTAAATTAAGTAATAAAGCCCAGAATAAATTATTGAAAGCGGCAGTACAGAAAAGCTTTAACAGGATTACTGTAGATGGAGATACATCCACTAATGACGCATGTGTATTAATTTCTACGGGGAAAACAGATAATAAATTAATAAATACAGAAACTGATGAATACTACATCGAATTTGAAAAAGCACTGGTAGATACATGTTGTAAACTCGCTCAGGCGATAATTAGAGATGGTGAAGGTGCAACGAAATTCATAGAAATCGAAGTCAATGAGGGTAAAAGCAGTGAAGAATGTTTGATGGTTGCATATCAAATAGCTGAATCGCCATTAGTTAAAACCGCTTTTACTGCATCAGATCCAAATTGGGGAAGAATATTAGCGGCGGTTGGTGCTGCGGTTACTAATTCTATAGAAATTGAAAAGGTGTCCATTTATCTGGATGATTTATGTATAGTCAGGAACGGTGAGCGCGATAAAAGCTATATAGAAGAAAAAGGAAAGAAGGTTATGCAGCAGGAAGACATTAAAATATCAGTCAGCTTGTCTCATGGTGCAGCCAAAGAGACTATCTGGACGACAGATCTTTCATACGAATACATTAAAATCAATGCCGAATACCGAACTTGATCATCGATGTCAGCCAGTCGAATACACGTAGCAGTTGGAGTGATTTTTGATCCATCCGGTAACAAGGTTCTTATAGCAAAGCGGCCCTGTTCGCAACATTTAGGTGGTTTGTGGGAATTCCCCGGCGGCAAGGTCGAAGAAAATGAAAGTGTTGAGGATGCTCTGAAAAGAGAGCTCCATGAAGAATTAAACATCAATGTTGAACCGGCGAGAAGGATTAAGCAAATTTATCATGACTACCCGGATAAAAAAGTATTACTGGATGTGTGGGAAGTAAGAAAATGGAATGGTGATGTTAATGGACACGAACAACAGAATATCATCTGGAGCCCGATCGACAAGCTCGAAACTTATGAATTCCCAGCTGCTAATAAGCATATTATCAAGGTAATTACTCTTCCCCAGGTATATCTGATCAGTCAGGATGGCTACAAGGACACCTCGAAGTTTATATCAGTTTTGGAAAAATGTTTTAAATCTGGCTTGAGAATATTTCAATTAAGGCTCAAGTCCAGAGAAAATTATCAATTTGATCAATTAGTGGATCAGATTAAAAAACTATCTATAAGGTATAACTCCAGATTAATTTTAAATGGTTCAATCAATGACATTAATAATTATGACATTGATGGCATACATTTAAAATCGACACAATTGTATCAATTTATAGACAGGCCAATAGGTGCGGAATTTTTATTAGGCGCTTCTTGTCATAATGAAAATGATATAGATCAGGCAAAAAAAATAGGTGTTGATTACCTGTTTATATCACCTGTAAACAACACAAAAAGTCATCCTGGAATAAAAGGAATAGGTTGGGAAAGATTTAAAGAACTTGTCTCTGATGCTGAATTACCAGTATATGCATTGGGTGGTATGTCAAAACCGGACTTAAAGATTGCAAAGCAAAGCAGTGCAAGCGGTATTGCGGTAATTGGCTCTGTATGGGAATCAAAACAACCGGATAAAACTATTAAGTCTTTATGTAATTAATGTTTTCGCTCAATATCAGACAAGTCATCATTTATATCAATCGGCTCCGAAACTGTGTAAGATTCTTCAAACCATTGTCCTAAATCTATCAAATGACATCGTTCAGAACAGAAAGGTCGATAAGCATTAGAAGGACCTAGATCTGTTCGCTTTTCACAAATTGGACATTTAACAGTTTTTTTATTCAAAGTATGCAGCAATGTAATTCAAAGTCGACATCGTTCCTGGTTTGTACCGGGCGTGCATTAGTATCAGTTTCTTCCATAAAACGTATTGTAAATCTATGCTTGCCACCACTTATTTCCGGATAATAACGGCTGGCAGTGGGCAATAAAACACGAATTAACTGACAAGAAAGATTTGATTCGATTGGTTTTTGATAAAATCCGGCTTCTGCTTTTTCTCTGACAGGGTTGGTACTATTTCTGACCATATCTAACGCCAGATTGGCCGCTCTGTTGATAGGCACAAGATCATCAGACCAATTTTTAATATCCTGGATACGTTTTTGTTCGGGTTGATTTAGCCAATAATGGAACCGGGGTAGATCAAAATTACATGTTCCACCGGGTATACTAATACGTTGTTTAAAACTGGTTACTAATTCATCCTGTTTTAATTTTAGTCCGGGTTGATAAGAATTATCTCTTAGCTTGCTAACTAAAGAAGTTAATTCATCTTTTACCTGTTTAAGTCTGGATTGATCAACCGCAGGATTATTTTCCAGCGAGTTCAGCATGCCAGAGTGTCTTTCTAACTCTTTAATTAATTCCGTTTTTAAATCAGAACGAGATAACAGATCATTAATTTCCAGCAGAGATTCCAGAATAGTTCTGCAATCCCAAACGGAAGTGTTATTCGATCGAAAATAAATCAGTTCGAACAGGTGTTCCAGGCGCAACAGGTTTCTCATCCTTTCGTTGAGAGGTTGTTCAAAAATTATTTTATTTTGCACTGGAATATTTTCTTATTTATCAGTTATTTATATTATTATTACTGCAGTCCAGGTAAGTCTGATGCAGGTTCTGTATGATAGGTCCAAGTTTATCAATTTCAACGTTATTATCGATAATATCATCGACATATTTTAGTCTTTCCTGACGGGAGGCCTGACTTTTCAAAATATTTTCTATTGTTTCAATTGGTAACCCATCTCTTATGGAAGCTCTTTTAATTTGATTCTCCTCAATTGTGTCGACAAGTAATATGCGGTTAAAGCGTTTCCATTCGCGGGTTTCGATGAGTAAAGGAACAACAATTAGACAATAAGGGAAATTAATTTCGGAACTTTGTTTGTCAATTTCTTCATAAATAATAGGATGAAGAATATGTTCAAGTTTAATCCTGGCTGGTTCATTAGCAAATACGGTTTCACGTAGCTTGAGTCTGTCGAGCTCACCATTTTCAGTTAAAATTTCTTTTCCAAACACATTAATAATAATATCCAATGCAGGTTGGCCAGGTTTAACGATCTCTCTGGCGATGAAATCCGAATCAATTATCGGGACACCTAAGCTGGAAAATT
Source organism: Gammaproteobacteria bacterium (assembly GCA_028281365.1). Classification (GTDB taxonomy): domain Bacteria; phylum Pseudomonadota; class Gammaproteobacteria; order Eutrophobiales; family Eutrophobiaceae; genus JANQJZ01. The sequence goes on from JANQJZ010000076.1 coordinate 14,733, forward strand.
GTTCAGCAATTGTCGATTTCCCACTACCTATACCACCGGTTAATGCAACGCGATACGGGGTAGACATTTTATAAAACGAAGTTTAAATAAGAAGAGATCATGTAGGATCCCCAAAGCATTGATACCCATCCTGCAATTGCCAGATAAGGGCCAAATGGAATAGGGACGGATTTATCATGAGACCGAAATATGATCATTCCAATGCCAACAAGCGCACCAACGAAAGATGAAAGAATAATAATAAGCGGAAGAAATTCCCAGCCTAGCCAGGCCCCCAACATGGCGAGTAATTTGAAATCACCATGTCCCATGCCCTCTTTTTTTGTTAATAGTTTAAATACAATGTATACAGACCATAAAGACAAGTAACCGAATACTGCTCCTAATAAGCTTGATTCCAGGCTGGTAAATACATTGAATTGGTAATTTATAAGAAGTCCTAACCAAAGAAAGGGTAAGGTAATATCATCGGGTAATAGCTGATGATCAAGATCAATTAAACTCAAAGTTATTAATGCCCAGGTAAGTAAAAAAGCAAATAGTGCCTGAACAGTAACTCCAAAAAAATATGCAACAATAAAAACTGAAATCCCGCTAATAAATTCAATTAACGGGTATCGAATAGATATTTTGTTTTTACATTGTTTGCATTTTCCTTTCAGCAACAGGTAACTGATTACAGGAATATTTTCCAGCGCACTGATTTTATGGCCGCAACTTGGACAATGAGATCCTGGTTTTATCAGATTTAAGGTTGTGGTCTGTTCATCTTTATTTTCAAGCTCGAGTAATTCACAACATTGTATTTTCCAGTCTCGTTCCATCATTATCGGTAAACGCAATATTACGACATTTAAAAAACTGCCCACTATTAATCCAAGTATAAAAATTGTAAGCAGGTAAAAGATTGGAGAGATATAAAAAGCTTCGATAATAAGAGACACTGATCTAATTTTCAGATTTAAGAATTAATAAAATAATAAAAGAAAAATGGTAGTAAATTAATTACTACCATTGATTTTTTTTGTTGTCTGATGAGGAAAATTTTTTCTTATACAACAGAACCCATTTTGAAAATAGGCAAGTACATCCCGATGACGATACCACCAATAACGACACCTAAAAATGCCATAATCATTGGCTCAAGCAAACTGGTCAGTGCCTCAACGGCGTCATCTACTTCCTGTTCATACCAGTCAGCGACTTTACCTAGCATAGTATCAATAGCACCAGACTCTTCACCGATAGCTACCATTTGTACAACCATATTGGGGAATAACCCCGATTCACGCATAGATACCTGGAGCTGTGTACCGGTAGATACCTCATCTTTCATTTTCATTGTCGCATCGTAAAAAACAATATTACCGCAGGCACCGGCAACCGAGGACATGGCTTCCACCAGGGGTGTTCCTGCAGCAAACATTGTTTCCAAGGTTCTGGCAAATCGGGCTATGGCTGATTTTTCCATAATTTGGCCAAGTACTGGCACCTTAAGAATAGCTCTGTCCAAAAATTGTTGAACGGCAGTAGAGCGTTTTTTAACTTCCAATAAGCCAAAGACTGTGCCGCCTAAAACTGCAAATATAAAAAACCAGTTTGCAACAAAGAAATTTGAGCAATCAATTAAAAATTGAGTTAATGCAGGTAGATCAGCACCGAATCCAGAAAATAATTCTGAAAATTGAGGAATTACAAATATCATTAAAATTGACACTACGATAATAGCGGCGACTATGACGGCAGCAGGATAAAATAAAGCAGACTTGATTTTTGATTTTAATGCTTCAGTTTTTTCCATATATGTTGCCAGTTTATGCAAGATTGCTTCAAGAATACCCGCATGTTCCCCAGCTTCGACGAGATTACAATATAAATCGTTGAAGTAGAGCGGGCGTTTCTTCAATGCATCCGTTAAATTATTGCCTGCTTCGACATCTGCCTTAATGCCTAATATTAATTCCTGCATGCCGGCATTCTCATGTCCACGACCGGTAATCTCAAATGCCTGTACTAATGGAACACCGGAAGACATCATGGTAGCTAGTTGTCGACTAAATACAGTTATATCTTTTGGTGTAATCTTGGTTTTTCCTCCACCACCTAATAATGGTTTCGGTTTCTTTTTACACTTAAGTGGATTAACACCTTGTCGACGAAGCATTGCTTTTACCAATGCTTCACTTTGTCCGCTCAGTTCACCTTTAACACGTTTGCCTGATTTATCAACTCCTTCCCAGACATACATGTCTGCTTTTTGTGCTTCTGCCATAATCGTTACTCTACTGTTACTCGATTAACTTCAGCCAGACTGGTTAAACCATCGGCCGCTTTTTGTAAACCTGAACGACGGATATCCCAAATACCTTCAGACGCAGATTGATCAGCCAATTGAACGGCATTAGCGCCTTCGATAATAAGTCGTTTCATATCTTCTGATATCGGCATAACCTGATAGATGCCAGCACGACCTTTATATGCAGGGTTATCTTCCGTGTCTTCACCTCCCTGATATAGGTTTATGCCTTTCTCTATCATGTCTTCAGGGAAGCCTTCATCCTTTAAAGCATCATCCGGCATTTCCAACGGTACCCGATTATTCGGATTCAGTCGTCTAAGTAAACGTTGTGCTGTTATCAGGTTAATACTGGTTGCTACAGCAAAGGCCTGTATACCCATGTCTTGTAATCTTGTCAAAGTTTGCGGACCATCATTGGTATGTAACGTCGACATAACCATATGACCAGTTTGTGCTGCCTTAACCGCGATACCACCAGTTGTAATATCACGAATCTCACCAACAAGTATGATATCCGGGTCTTGTCTTAAAAATGCCTTTAATGCTTTTGGAAAGTCCATACCAGTTCGTTCATCAACCTGAACCTGATTTACACCAGGCAGGTTAATTTCAACAGGATCTTCGGCAGTTGATATATTGATATCGACCTGATTCAGAATGTTTATGCCGGTATATAATGATACGGTTTTACCACTTCCTGTAGGTCCTGTGACTAAAAACATACCGTAGGGTTTATGTAAATTCTTTAAAAACAGTTCTTTCTGTGCGTCTTCATAGCCTAATTGATCGATCTGCAGGGCCGCGGCGTCTGAATCGAGGATACGCATACAAGCTTTTTCACCAAACAGAGTTGGACAGGTATTAACACGAAAATCGATCGCTTTAGTCTTGGAGAGTTTAAGTTTGATACGGCCATCTTGTGGAACGCGTCGTTCAGAGACATCCAGGCGAGACATTACCTTGATACGAGCTGCTATTTTGCTTGCCAAACTCATCGGTGGTTTAGCGACTTCCTGTAACACACCATCAATACGAAAACGCACACGATACATTTTTTCGTAAGGTTCAAAATGAAGGTCTGAAGCGCCTTTTTTGATAGCATCCAACAGACATTTATTTACAAAACGCACAACCGGTGCGTCATCTACGTCAGAATCTTCCTGTTCTTGAGGACCATCTTCAGCGACTTCCAGATCATCCAAATCATCAAACTCCTCATCATCCATGTCTCCCAAGCCACCATCAGCATCTTCAAGTGCCTTTTCAATATTCTTTGCGAGCTTGTCTTCTTCTACGATTATTGCGTCAGTCGTCAAGCCAGTTGCGAATTTAATTTCATCCAGAGCCTGAATATTAGTAGGATCTGATACGGCGACAGCAAGTCTTTTCCCCCGTTTAAAGATAGGTAAAGCATGATGTTTCTTTATTAGATCTTCTTTGACTAATTTGATTACATCCGGGTCAATTTCCACCAGGTTGATATCGACCAAAGGGGCACCAAATTCATTTGCAGCAGCTAGAGCAATGCTATTAGCGGGGACCAGTTTATTTTCGACAACGATACTGACAAATGGCTTTTTCTTTTTCAGGGATTCTTCAAAGGCGGATTGTGCTTTTTCTTCTTCCAGAAGACCATCCAGCACAAGTTTTCGTGCCAGACCGCTAAGATTTATTTTTTTAGTAGGAGCAGCCATTTTTACGAATAATCTTCCCCTGTTTTTAGACAGTGTTTTGGCTAAATATTAGATTATATGGCCTAAATAACCAACTGTTTTAGCTTAGAAATGGAGGAAAAATGAAGAAAACTGGAAAATATTCGGTTTTTTAGATAAATCCGATTAAGCGGCATTTGTCTCCAGTTCGGAAAAATTGAGTTTGCCATCGATTTCCGCAACATTAATCGTTGACCCCGGGGCATATTTTCCAGATAGAATCATTTCCGCAATAGGTGTTTCAAGCTCGTCTTGTATGGCACGCTTTAATGGTCTTGCTCCATAGACAGGATCAAACCCTGTTTTTCCCAGATAGTTAATTGCTTCATTACTTAATTGAAGTGAAACATCTTGCTCAAGTAACCTTTGTTTTAAACTCTCAATTTGAACTTCAGCTATAGCAGTTATTTGTTTTTGTAAAAGTGCATGAAAAACCACCACTTCATCAATACGATTTATAAATTCAGGTCGGAAATGATTACTGACTTCATGTAGGACGATCTCTTTCATATTGTCATAGTCTGAATCAGAAGACATTTCCTGGATTAAATTAGATCCAAGATTAGATGTCATTACAATGACCGTATTACGAAAATCAACAGTACGACCGTGCCCGTCTGTTAAACGACCATCATCAAGTACTTGTAACAGGATATTAAAAACATCATTGTGCGCTTTTTCAATCTCATCCAGCAGGATCAAACTATATGGACGACGTCTGACTGCTTCCGTAAGGTAGCCACCTTGTTCATAGCCCACATAACCGGGTGGTGCGCCAATCAAACGTGCAACTGCATGTTTTTCCATATATTCAGACATGTCGATCCGAATCATTGCCTCTTCACTATCAAATAAAAATTCAGTCAGGCTTTTACAAAGTTCGGTTTTTCCTATTCCGGTAGGACCAAGGAATAAAAAACTACCATTAGGCTTATCAGGATCAGATAGTCCGGCGCGGGAACGCCTTATCGCATTTGATACAGCAGTAATAGCTTGATCCTGTCCAATAACACGTTTATGTAAAACAGTTTCCATCGAAAGTAATTTTTCACGTTCACCTTCCAACATCTTACTTACGGGTATACCGGTCCAGTTTGCAACAACCTCGGCAATTTCATTCTCGGTGACTTTGTTTCGAAGCAATTTCATATCTTGCATCTCGGCCTGACCCGCCATATCCAGTTGTTTTTCCAGTTCAGGAATCACGCCGTATTGCAATTCGGACATCTGGTTTAAATCACCAGCACGTTTAGCCGCTTCAAAGTTGATTCTGGCTTGCTCTAGTTTTTCTTTAATGTTGTGAGCACCCTGTAGAGCTGCCTTTTCTGCCACCCAAATTTCTTCAAGATCAGTATATTCACGTTCGGTGTCCTTGATATCGGATTCAAGTATATCCAAACGTTTTTTAGATGCGGCATCAGTTTCCTTTTTTAATGCCTCCCGTTCTATTTTCATTTGAATTAATCGTCGTTCCAGTCTATCCATGGATTCAGGCTTGGAGTGAATTTCAATACTGATTCGACTGGCAGATTCGTCGATTAAGTCGATAGCTTTATCCGGTAATTGTCGATCTGTTATATAACGATGAGATAATGTAGCCGCAGCAACAATTGCGGGATCCGTTATTTGCACATTATGATGTACTTCATAGCGCTCCTTTAAACCTCGAAGAATAGCTATCGTATCATCGACATTAGGCTCGTTAACCAGGACCTTTTGAAAACGTCTTTCAAGTGCAGCATCTTTTTCAATATTTTCACGGTATTCGTCAAGTGTTGTCGCACCGATACAATGTAATTCACCTCTTGCTAATGCAGGTTTCAGCATATTACCGGCATCCATTGCGCCTTCAGCTTTACCTGCGCCTACCATAGTATGTACTTCATCAATAAATAAGATGATTTGTCCTTCCTGTTTTGAGAGATCATTTAATACGGCCTTTAATCGTTCCTCGAATTCTCCCCGAAATTTGGCACCGGCTATCAATGCACCCATATCGAGCGCAAGTAAACGTTTTTGTTTGAGTGCATCCGGTACCTCACCGTTAACGATACGTTGTGCCAATCCTTCTACAATTGCAGTCTTACCTACACCTGGTTCGCCAATAAGCACAGGGTTGTTTTTAGTCCTGCGTTGTAATACTTGAATAGTACGTCTAATCTCTTCATCACGACCTATTACCGGATCTAATTTACCGCTTTCTGCTCGTTCAGTTAGATCAATCGTAAATTTTTGTAGTGACTGACGATGTTCTTCTGCATTCGAATCTTTAACCGTTTCTCCACCTCTGACGGTATCAATAGCATGGTTAATTTTATTTTTATCGGCACCACTGTTACGAAATATTTCGCCCAGTTTACCTTTATCATCTAATGCAGCAACGGCAAATAGTTCACTGGCAATGTAATCATCATTGCGTTCCTGTGCTGCCTTATCCATTAGGTTTAATAACCGATCCAGATCACGGCTTATGTGTACTTCTCCGTTTGAACCACTTACCGTTGGCATAGTATCCAGCAGTTTAATAATCTCGCTACCTAGTTGATTTAAATTGATACCTGCGCTTGAGAGAATATGAGGTAAGCTGCCGCCATCCTGATTTAGTAAAGCATGGGCTAAATGAGCAGGTTCAATGTATTGATGATCGCGACCTACAGCCAGACTCTGGGCATCAGCCAGGGCCAGTTGGAGTTTTGTTGTTAATTTGTCAGGTCGCATAGTTATTACTTATAGCCTCGTTTATATCAATCTGTAAGTTAGATTGGGGCAAAATAACTATCTTCAAGTGAATTCGAGAAGTAAATGCCTGGTTATTCTTCCTTGAAATTTCATAATTGTAATTCTGTTTATGCTTTAAATGTGTCAATAAACACCGATGTCTATATACGAACGTACCAGTTTATTAATTGCCACAACATATGAAGCCGTTCTAAAGTCAGTTATTTTTTTATTTTCGTTATAGACTTCTTTCATTTGCTGATAACTATTTCGCATTGTGTCATCTAAACCGGAACGAACCAGGTCAAGTTCGTCGGCACCATAGACAAGTTCTTTTTGCATCCATTCTTCAGCCTGTTTGCCTGTCATAGTCTCTAGGGCCTGCACCATATGTGCACCTCTCATTTCGTCATGCCGTCTCTCCATACGCCCAAAACGTATATGCGAAAGATTACGCACCCATTCAAAATAGGAAACGGTTACACCACCAGCATTAACATAAGCGTCGGGTAAAATAGTAATCCCGCGATGACGTAAAATATCATCAGCTGCAAAAGTCACCGGGCCATTAGCAGCTTCTATAATCAATTTTGTCTTAATATTTTCTGCATTATCTTTGGTTATCTGTGCTTCCATCGCTGCTGGTATTAGAATGTCACATTCAATTTCAAGTCCCGCCGCACCGTCTTCTGAAAACTTTCCATCAGGAAAGCCTTTAATCGTTTTATGTTCATTGATATGCATGCGTACATCTTGAATACATAAGCCATCATCATTTGTAATAACACCGTCTCGTTCAATTATGGCGATGATCTTACAGTCATCTTCTTCATCCAATAATTTAGCTGCGTGAAATCCAACGTTACCCAGACCTTGTACTACAATTCTTTTACCGCCTAATCCTGGTTTGAGTCCGGCATTTTCAACATCATCTGCATTTCTGAAGAACTCACGAATTGCATAGACTACACCACGGCCAGTCGCTTCAGTGCGTCCACGTATACCACCATGTCTTACTGGCTTCCCGGTCACACAGCCTAGATAGTTGATATCCTCCGGATGCAAGTGCTTATAGGTATCAGTGATCCAGGCCATTTCTCTTTCACCTGTTCCCATATCGGGAGCAGGGACATTGGTCGCCGGACTCAGGAACCCTTTTCTTACCAATTCACGGGCAAATCGTCGTGTAATTTTTTGCATGTCCTCCCGGGTATATTTAGAAGGATCGATCAACAATCCACCTTTTGAACCTCCGAATGGAACATCTACGATTGCACATTTATATGTCATCAATGAAGCTAGTGCCTCAACTTCATCTTCATTAACAATAGGGGCAAAACGGATGCCACCTTTAGCAGGTAAACGATGGTCACTGTGTACAGAGCGCCAACCGGTAAAAACTTCTATCTTTCCATTTATCTCAACGGGGAAGGAAACTTTGATGGTCGAATTACAGGCTTTTATCGCCGCGGCGATTCCCGGGTCGATATCAAGAACTGACATTGCTCTGTCAGCCATGAAATTTACACTTTCGCTAAAACTTAGCGTTTTATTGTTGTTATTATCCCCCATCCTGATTCTCCCATTTATTATTCAGTTTATTACATAAAAGCTTAGCCCATTATTATTACTATTCCATCCAAATCATACTCGCATTCCGGCCCGTGATGCCGTCGCGTCGATATGAATAGAATAAATCACTATTTTCATAGGTACATAATCCACACTCATAAATCGCGCCAACACCACATTTTTTTAGGATTATTTTTGCTAATTTACTTAAGTCACAAAGCCAGTGATTATTTTTTACCGGATCAAAGGCATTTTTCAGGTCTTCACTATGAGCCACACATGCATTTAATACATCGCGGCCTACTTCATAATGCTGTTTTGTGATGTTTGGTCCAATCCAGGCAAATAGTGATTTTGGTTCTGAAAATTTTGCAACGGCATTTTCTATAATGCCACAAGATAATCCTTTCCAACCGACATGAATAGCACCTATTTGTGTTCCTGTCTTATTACATAGCAGTAAAGGTACACAGTCAGCTGTCAGTACGACACAAACTATTTTTTGAGTCGATGATATAGAACCATCAGCATCAAAATTATCTGTTAATTTACCTAAACTAATAATTTTATTGCTATGCGTCTGATTTAACCAAACTGGCTCAGAATCAATACCAAGAATTTGTTTAATTTTTTCACGATTTTTATTTACTGCTTCGATATCATCATTAACATGCTTTGCCAGGTTCAACCCATTAAAAGGTTTATTACTAATGCCTCCATGCCTCAAAGATATTCCTGCATGAATATGATCCGGAGCAGGCCATTCTGCCGATAACCAGAATTTATCGAGTCTTTCGTTTATCATAAGTATCCAGCATTTTGATGAGCCCTTTAATATCCTCGGGTAGTCCGGCTTTAAAAGTTTTTTCCTTGCCGGTCAAAGGGTGTGGTAATTCCAAACTGTAAGCATGTAATGCCTGGCGTTTAAAATTTAAAATAAATTTTCTTAGTTCTTCATTAAGCCCTTTTTTTACAGATCTATTTTTTCCATAAACAGGATCCCCAACAATTGGGTAATTAATGTGAGACATATGTACTCGTATTTGATGAGTTCGACCGGATTCAATCTGTACATTCAGATGTGTGTAATGTTGGTATTTTTTTATTAATCTATAATGAGTTGTGGCAAGTTTTCCATTGTTAGTAACGGTCATTTTTTTTCTATTTAACGGGTTACGCCCCATCATGTTTTGAATGGTTCCTCCAGCTGTTATCTGTCCTGTAACTATTGTTTGGTATTCTCGTTTTATTTTACGTTGCTGAAGTTTATCTACCAGAAAGGTGTGTGACTCTAAAGTTTTCGCAATAACCATAATACCGGTTGTATCTTTATCAAGACGGTGAATTATCCCTGCTCTCGGAACGACTGATAAATTGGCATCATAGTTTAACAGTGCGTTAACCAAAGTATGATTTGGATTGCCTGCACCGGGGTGAACAACCAGCCCTGCAGGTTTATTAATAATGATTAGAGCGTCATCTTCATACAGGATATCCAGGGTTATTGGTTCGGGTTTATTTCTCTCAATTTCGTTAAGTACAGTCTCTATCCTGATTTTATCGCCTTCACTCACCTTATCCCGTTGTCTTATAGATGCACTATTTACTGTTACATCGCCCGTACTAATCCAAGTTTGTATACGTGATCGTGAATGCTCGGGGAAAATAGTTGCAAGCGCCTGATCGAGACGTTTTCCAGCCAGTTCTTTTGGTACGACCGTTTGTAATTTGAGCTTATCCACGGGTTTGAAATTTTGCTCCATAAACAAGATTAGGCTAACCTACATACTATGCGACATTTAATGACAATATTACTGTTTTTTTTACTAACCAGTTGTTCCTATTTCGGCGGTGAAGAAGAAGATGAAACGATTGGCTGGACAGCTGATCGGCTTTACGCCGAGGCCAGGGGATCACTAGATGCGGGCTACTATTCCCAGGCTATAGAGCATTACCAAAATCTTGAGGCCCGTTATCCTTTTGGAAAACATGCACAACAGGCATTACTTGATCTCGCTTATGCTTATTATAAAGAGGATGAAGACCCCGATGCAGCAATTGCCGCATGCAATCGTTTTATAAAACTTTATCCGCAAAACCCGCATGTAGATTATGCGTATTATCTAAAAGGGTTAACCAATTTTAATAAAGGAAAAGGACTAACCCAACGTTTTCTGCCAACGGATGATTCACAACGTGATCCGGGTGCAGCACTTCAGGCATTTAATGACTTTTTAGAGTTAACCAAACGTTTCCCGAATAGTGAATATATTGAAGATGCTGAGCAGCGAATGCGCTATTTAAGAAGCAATCTCGCCAAAAATGAGGTTCATGTTGCAAATTATTATATGCGTCGGGGCGCATTTTTAGCCGCTGCAAATAGAGCAAGATATGTCATTGAGAATTATCCAAGAACTTCGGCTGTCCCTGATGCTTTGGTAGTTATGGCAAAGGCTTATCGCGTTTTAGAGATGGACGATTTGTCGGATGATGCAATAAGGGTGTTGGAACATAACTATCCGAATCATCCAGGTATATTTGAAATAAAGCAGGTCCGGGTTCAGTAATAATTTATTTTTTTTCGACGTATCCGGATGTAATAGGGTAACGACGATCTCGACCAAATGCGCGTTCTGTAATTCTTACTCCAGGGGCTGCCTGTCTTCTTTTGTATTCATTTTTGTCGACCAGATTCACTACTTTATAAACTGTATCGGCATCGTATCCTCTCGCAATGATCTCTTCAGGATGATGATCCTTTTCAATATAATTTTCCAGGATCGGATCAAGAACATCATATTCAGGTAAAGAATCTTGATCGATTTGATCAGGACGTAATTCTGCTGAAGGTGGCCGGCTTATGACACGTTCAGGAATAGTATGTTGTTTTTTGTTGCGCCATTTTGCAAGTTTATAAACAGTTGTTTTCCAAACGTCTTTGAGTGGCGCAAACCCACCTGCCATATCACCGTACAAGGTAGCGTAACCGACGGCCATTTCACTTTTATTACCGGTTGTTAGTACAATTTTACCGGTCTTGTTCGAAATGGCCATTAATAAGAGTCCGCGACAACGTGCCTGAATATTTTCTTCTGTTAAATCTGTTGGTAGATCCTTGAATCTTGATTCCAGAACGCCAAGAAAAGAATTAAAGGGCTCTTCAATGGATATAATTTCATGTGCAACATTTAGATTGTTTGCTTGTTCACAAGCATCCTCAATACTCATTTCAGCTGTATAACGAGAGGGCATTATTAATACTTCTACGTTTTCCGGGCCAATTGCATCAACAGCGATACATAATGTTAGTGCTGAATCTATACCACCAGATAGTCCAATAATTGCCCCTTTAAATTTATTTTTTCTGATGTAATCTCTTACGCCAAGTACCAGAGCGCTGTAGATACTTTCTTCTTCACCAGGATAGAAAAGATCAATTTTTTTATTCTGTTTTTTGAGATCAAGATTTATATTAAATAACTCTTCTTCAAATTGCGGCGCATGAAAAATAACTTCTCCCTGGTCATTAACAACCATGGAATTACCGTCGAACACAAGTTCATCCTGTCCACCTACCAGGTTGGCGTAGACTATAAACATTTCAGAATCTTTTGCTCGCTTTGAAATGATGTTTTCACGGTAGGCGAGTTTATTTTTATGATATGGCGATGCATTAATGTTGAATAAGATTTTTGCACCAGCGGATGCTGCCTTATTAATGGGCTCGGGGACCCATATGTCTTCACAAATACTTATCGCGGCTTTTGTATCATTTATTTCAAATAAACCCGATGAATTTCCTTCTTTAAAATAACGTTTTTCATCAAATACGCCATAATTAGGCAGATTCTGTTTGTAATAAGTTTGTAAAATTTTTCCACCATGAATAAGGCTGCAAGCATTGTAAATATTATCGTTGTCCCTGAATGGGTGACCTAATAGTACATGGATACCCTTAGTACTATTTACTATTTTAT